>NZ_JBGQOE010000012.1:0-102339 GCF_052113685.1 Flavobacterium sp. W22_SRS_FP1 | reverse complement strand
AATTTTCGTTTTTCCATCGTACAAAATTATAGTTTTTGATTTATAATTGTGTCCGATTATTTAAGGGGTCAATACATTTATGCAACAACCTATGTTGGCATATGTGCATCGTTAATTTCATACTATTTATGGAATGAAGCAATTTGTCTAATAGGAACCAATAAAACGGCATTGATCTATTATTTAATCCCCGTTTTTAGTGGAATACTAGCCTACTTTTTTTTAAACCAAGCCATTATTTTGACCCAAATCATCAGCATGGGTATAATTATTACGGGTTTATTGTTGACCAATAAAAAAGGCTGAGTTTTAACTTTCAAAAAAACTATTTTTCTGGTAGCCGCGTTTTAAACGCTACAGTTTTTCTTCTTACTTAAGTAGGTTTTCGTCGCATACGAGAAGTCGAGAAGGAAAGTCTGTTGAAAATCGAAAAACGAGCCGCTCAGTCAACACCAACAAAACCAAAAAAGCTCCTCAACATCCGTGGTTGAGGGGCTTTTTAGAACTTTTTTAGTCTACTGTGCAAATTTGTTAGCGGTAGGTTTTTTTATCAATTTAGGTTTCTATATTCCAATGGTGTTTTACCGGTTTTTTGTTTGAATAGTTTATTAAAATATTGTGGATATTCGAATCCCAAACTATAAGCTATTTCATTGACATTTTTTTCTGTATTTATTAAATACGATTTTGCTTGTTCTATAAGGTAAAAATGAATGTGTTCTTGAGCGTTTTTACCCGTTTCTTTTTTTAATAGGTCACTCAAATAACTAGGGGATAAAATAACTTTTTCAGCTAAAAACTTAACACTTGGCAGTCCTTGTTCTTTTACATTAGTTTCGGCAAAATAGTTGTTTAAAATTGTTTCTATTTGAGCAATTATTGACTTGTTTGTTTGGCTTCTTGTAATCATTTGTCTGCTATAAAACCTTGAACAATAATTCAACAATAACTCAATGGTAGAGACAATTATATATTGGCTATGCACATCAATATTTTCTTGAAGTTCCGTTTGAATTTTTTGGACACATTCAAATAAAATATTTTTTTCTTTGTCTGAAAGATGAAGTGCTTCTGAAACCTCGTAATTAAAAAAGCCATAGCTTTTTAATTTGTCATTTAATGAAGTTGCTCTAATCAAGTCAGGGTGAAAAAACAGACCCCAACCCATTATATTCTCTTTGTGCTCAATTTCATTATCAATTTCAATAGTTTGGTTGGGCGCAATACATATTAAATTACCGTCTTGAAAATCGATTGCTTTTCTGCCATATTTGATATTATTTTTGCAATAGTTTTTAAACATAATGGAATAAAAGTCAGTTGATATTTTTGAATATTGTTCAACTTTCTCAGTTACTTTACTAAAATCCAAAACAGCTACTAATGGGTGTTGACCATTTCCTAAATTGAATAATTTATATAAATCAGCAACACTATGAAGGTGTATAATTTCTTTCATATTTTCTCAACTAAATCTTTTAAATACTGAATATAAATATATCCTCTTCGTTCAGCAAAGAAGTCCAATGAAAGCAAAACTGCACATTGGATAAAAAGCCCCAAACCAAAGCCTTTCCAAAAGCCATAATTTGATAAAGCATACATTAAAATGATGCCTAAAAATATCATCGTAATTTCAAAATAGCGATAGTAGACAAAGTTTTTCATCACTTTTTCTATCCTTGGAATTTCTTCTGATTGAATTTTACCTGGTTCATATTTTAGAATGGTTTCTACTCGTAAATTGTCTTTTGGGCTTCTCGTATAGATTGTTGCCCCAATAACTATTTGAATTATTGAAAAAAACACTAATGGAATAGCTAAACCTTTCCAAAAAATTTCCTTTATAAAAAAGAAAAAATAGACTGACAATAGGATGGCAAAAACACCGAAACCTATAAATAGTAGGCTTTCGGCTTTTTCGGCATTGAAATATTTTACAATTGGATTCATATTTATACTATTTTAAAGTCCAAATTGTGATTTTACACCACCTATAAATACGGCGTCATCGAATTGTTGACGGTTTGCCAAAAGCATTTTAGCATCTTCACCCGCTGTATATCGCAATTGATTTTTCCCATCTGTTGCCGCTTCAAATATTACTTCTGCCACTACACTTGCAGGCGAAGCATTTTCTGCCATTGTGGGCAATGCTGTCATCAACGAACCTACAATTTTTTGATATTCAGCCATATTTTCATCATTACTAAAATCAAAAGATCGACCTCCAAAATCAGTTGCTATCATACCTGGCTCAACAATTTTTACTTGTCCTCCAAATTGTTCTACTTCATAGTTAAGCGATTCAGAAATACCTTCGACGGCAAATTTTGTCCCGTGATATAAGGAACCTAAAGGAAAAGTCATTTTGCCTCCAATGGAGGAAATATTAATAACAATACCCTTTTTGTTTTGTCTAAAATGAGGCAAAACGGTTTTAGTTACATCTAAAAGTCCAATAACATTGGTATTGAATTGGCGTAAAACTTGGTCTCTACTAAACGCTTCCAAAGGTCCGTATGCTCCATAACCTGCATTATTAAGCAATACGTCAATACTTCCAAATTTTTGAACACCTTCTCTAAACGCATTTTGAATCGAATCTAAATCTAAAACATCAAGTTTAGCAACTAAAACATTTTCTAGTTGATTTAGTTCTGTTTCGTTTTCAGGATTTCTCATTGTAGCAATTACATTCCAACCTTTAGATTGAAATAACTTTGCGGTTTCTTTTCCTATGCCACTGCTTGCGCCCGTAATTAAAATTGTCTTGTTCATTTTTTTAAATTTAAAATTATGATGCAAAGGTGTCGCTATACTTTAATTATCAAATAATACAAATTCAGGTTGTTTGTATTCTTTTTACGGATTGTTTGCCCAAACAGGCGGTTATCTAGTAGACCATATATAAAATAGCGCCTATACACCCAAAGATGAATAGATTATCGCTATTTTATATCGTATTGCATTCTATCAAATATAGATTTAATTCTTTACAAAACGGGTGACGGTTTTTTAGAAACAAAAACGTAATAAATAGCCCTGATGGAAATGAAAATCCCGAGCCCTTGCGAAGATAAAGAGCGAGGATTGTAATGAACAGCAGGACAAAAAGTTGTTTTGAAAACAAATCCTGCTGCTCCTAAAAACAAAATCCAAAAAAAAAAGGAACTCAACTACTGTTGAATTCCCTTTTTTAACTCTTGTTTATTACTATTTATTAGGTTGCGGCGTCATCCTCAAATAATATTTTATTTTCTGAAATCCTTTTGGAAATTTTGCTGGAATATCCTCGTCTTTTATACTTGGGGAAATCACAACATCTTGCCCGTCTTTCCAGTTTGCTGGAGTGGCTACACTATAATTTGCAGTTAATTGCAAACTATCAATTACACGCAATAATTCATCAAAATTCCTTCCGGTAGATGCTGGATAAGTAAGTATCAATTTTACTTTTTTATCAGGTCCTATTATAAAAACGGAACGAACAGTTAAAGTTTCATTAGCGTTGGGATGAATCATATCATACAAATCAGCTACTTTTTTACTTTCATCTGCTATAATAGGGTATTGTAGAGTAACGTTTTGTACTTCTTCAATATCTTTTATCCATTCCAAGTGAGATTCTACTCCATCAACGCTTAATGCAATCACCTTTGTGTTGCGTTTAACAAATTCAGGATAATAATTTGCAACTGTTCCTAACTCTGTAGTACAAACTGGTGTGAAATCGCCAGGATGCGAAAATAAAACTCCCCAAGAATCTCCTAACCATTCATGAAAATGTATGTTACCTAATGTTGTTTCTGCTTCAAAATCTGGAGCTATGTCTCCTAATCGCAATGTTGCCATGATCTTTGTTTTTAAATTCATATAAAAATAATCAAAAAATCATGAATCGAACTACGACCATACATAAATAAAACCCAATTTTAAGTAGAAATTACTTTCTTTTTAATGTTTGGCAAGAAGTAGGTAAATATACCAATAAGCGGTAGATAAGAACTTATTTGATAAACATATTCAATACTGGTTTTATCCGCCAAATAACCTAGAAAAGCAGAACCCAATCCCCCCATTCCAAAGGCAAATCCAAAGAATAATCCCGAAATCATGCCCACTTTCCCCGGCATTAATTCTTGGGCAAAAACTAAAATTGCGGAAAAAGCTGAAGCGATAACAACCCCAATAATGACTGACAAAACACCAGTCCAAAACAAATCAGCATACGGCAAAAGCAAAGTAAAAGGAGCTGCTCCTAATATGGAAACCCAAATAATATATTTTCTTCCAAAACGATCTCCTAAAGGCCCGCCAATTAGAGTTCCGGCCGCCACTGAAGCCAGAAACAAAAATAAATGAAACTGCGAGTCCTGAATAGAAAGTCCAAACTTATGCATCAAATAAAAAGTAAAATAACTTGACATACTTGTCATGTAGAAAAACTTAGAAAATATCAGCAATAATAAAATCCCAATTGAAATTTTGATTTTTCTTTTGGATAATGGAACAAACTCTTCTTCAGTCACTATTTTCTTGGAAGCACGTAGCGATAAATGATCTTGATACCAAACAGCAATCTTAGCTAACACCCAGATTCCGATGAAACCAGCAAGAATAAACCAAATGATATAGAACTGCCCGAACGGAGCTACGATAACTGCTACTAGAAGTGGACCAATTGCACTTCCTGTATTCCCACCCAATTGGAAAATAGATTGCGCCAATCCTCTTTTTCCGCCAGAACCTAAAAATGCTACCCTAGAGGCCTCTGGGTGAAATATAGAGGACCCAATTCCCACCAATGATACTGCTGCCAAAATCATCCAGAAATGATTTGCAAACGCCAATAAAGCCAAGCCCGATATCGTAAAAAGCATTCCGATTACTAATGAATATGGTTTTGGTTTATTATCGGTATAAAAGCCTATAAAAGGTTGTAACAAAGAAGCTGTAAGTTGGTAAACAAAAGTAATCAACCCAATTTGAGTAAAATTAAGATTAAAGTTGTCTTTTAATATGGGATAACTCGCTGGAATTACGGACTGCATTAAATCATTTAGCAGATGCGCAAAGGCTATGGAAAATAGAATAGAATAAACCGTTTTTTGAGCTAGTACTGGATTTGATATTTTTTCTTCTGTATCGGAAAGAGTATGCATAATCTAAGTTTAAAGAGAGAAATCAAAGAAATTAAAGAAAATGTAAAACAAGATACCAAAAAGCCAAGGTGATAAAAGAAAGCGGTATCCCAAAACCAATCATCATACTGCTCAGCCGCGGTTTTAAACCATGCGTCGTTGCCAATATGCTTGCTGTTATCATAGGAGCCATCGCCGATTCCATAATGGCGACATCAATCATTTCAGAATTTTGTTTTAAGATAATAACATACAACAAATAGATCAAGGCAGGAGTCATCATTAACTTAAAGAAAAGCCCCAAACCCAAAAATTTCCAGTGCTGGCTTCTGCTCTCAAACCGCAATTGCAAACCTACAGAAACTAATGCTAACTGAGTAACACCACTTCCTACTTTTTGTAAAACAAACTGGATCCATTCGTGAAAATCGAAACCAAATACATTAAGTAAACAAGCTAGAACGAAAGTTATAAATGGCGGAAAAATCAGGATTTTTTTTAAAATTTGCCCCCCCTTCTGTTCTCCTCTCGAATACAAGGTCGCCACAAGAATACCAAGTGTAGAAAGAACAACAAAAGTACCTGGCTGATCAACTAATATAGCCGTTTTCATTCCCTCGGCTCCATATAAAGCCTGAATTATTGGAAACCCTAAAAAAGAGGTGTTTCCGAGTCCCGCAGTTAAAATTAAGCAACCAGTAAGCTTTTTAGACCATTTATATTTCTTTCCAAGAAAACGAAAAAACACAAATGAAAACCCAAATGCTATCCATGCTACTCCGATCGGGAATAACAACCGATTATCCCAATGAATTTTTGGAATATAATAGAGTGCCAAAGCGGGAAGACAAATATAAATTACAATCTTGTTTAGCAGCTTGTAACTACTGCTGGGAAACCATTTTACACGTTGCAGTACAAGTCCCAGAAACAAATAAAAGAAAATCAGGATGAAGTTGATCATAGCGAGACAAATATATCTACTAATTTTGTAGTATCATACATCATAAAGATAAAACTCTAGAATAAAAACCGCTTAATCTCCAAGCTTCCTCTCCCACTTTTATTCCTTCTAATTTATTTCTACAAAAGACAATTTAATAGTAATAATTCATCTTTAAGTGCTAATTTTACTAAAATGATTTAAACTTTGGAAAAAGATAAAAATAAACATTCTGCTCTAGAAGAAAAAGCTGGAATTGAACGGCCAGAAATATTCAGTCCTTTGGCAGTAAAAAATATTCAGAAATTTAGAAAAATACAACCTTCAGCTGCAGAATTAGTGACCGGAATTTTATCTGGCAGTATTACGGCATTAAGTCGCGCCATTACTTTAATTGAAAGTACTAATTCTGATCATTTAGAAAGGGCCAATGAAGTGATAAAAGCCTGTTTGCCTCACGCAAATAAATCCGTCAGAATAGGAATCACTGGAGTTCCTGGCGTGGGCAAAAGCACTTTTATAGAAGCGTTTGGGAAACACTTAACGGGACAAGGGAAAAAAGTGGCCGTTCTGGCAGTTGATCCAAGTAGCACGATTTCTCATGGAAGCATCCTAGGTGATAAAACCCGAATGGAAGAATTAGTGAAGGATAAAAATGCCTTTATCCGTCCATCGGCTTCAGGAGAAACCTTAGGTGGGGTTGCCCGAAAAACTAGAGAATCAATTAGCCTCTGTGAAGCCTGCGGTTTTGATACTATTATAATCGAAACCGTTGGCGTAGGTCAAAGTGAAACTGCCGTTCACAGTATGGTAGACTTCTTTCTATTATTAAAAATTACGGGAGCAGGAGATGAGCTTCAAGGTATTAAGCGCGGGATTATGGAAATGGCAGATATTATCGTCATTAACAAAGCGGATGGAGATAATATCAGAAAAGCAAAGTTGGCAAAAAGCGAATTCAACAGAGCATTACATCTTTTCCCAGCTAAGAAATCAGGCTGGATACCTACAACCTCTACCTGCAGCGCTATTAATGAAGAAGGGATCCCTGACGTTTGGCAAACGATCGAAAAGTTTTTGGAACTTACTAAAGGCAACGACTATTTCTATAAAAAACGCTCAGAGCAAAATGAGTATTGGTTGATGGAATCCATCAATGAACAAATAAAACTACATTTTTATAATCACCCCAAAATTCAAGAATTACTTGATTCCACTAAAAAAGCGGTGCAAAATGATGAAATATCACCATTTGCAGCCGCTCAATTATTATTAGAAAAATATTTCGGAAAGGAAAACTAATTTCCTAATCCTTTATTTATTCCTCGTAAAGTTTTACCTCTCTATCGTAAAATTCATTTGCCAGTACTATAAGTCCTTCCATTTCGGCATTTAATTCTGTTTCATCAAGATCTTCGGCTTCTTCGATAAACTCCACCTCGTCATCTTTAAGATTAATTATGAATCTTGGATAATCCAAGTGTATGACGAAAATATCTTCAGGAAAGTCGGTATTGTCACCCAGTAAAAACTTTGGTAATTCCATTTGTAATTTATATTTAATGTTCTTTTTGCATCACTGGAATATCGACCCAACGGCGGAACAAATAACCGAATAAAGTTTGAAAAAATCTATTTATCCGAAAGAATTATTGACCCGTTGTCTTTACCGTTCATAAAAATGATTTTGGTATTTGGTGACGCCGCTAATTCTTTTTGCGCTTTAATCGTTTCGTACTGCAATTGTTTGTTTGTCAAACCAGTAGAAATAATTTTTTGGTAGTCTGCAATACCTTGTGCTTCCACTCTTTTACGTTCTGCTTCTTGTTTCTCTTTTTGTAGAACAAAAACCATCTTTTGAGCATCTTGTTCGGCATTAATTTTACTTTCAATTGTCTTTTTAACCGAAGTTGGAAGATTAATGTTTCTAATCAGCAAGGATTCAAGCACTAGGCCTCTAGTTTTAAAATCGGCTTCAATGCTTTTAAAGATACCATCTTGGAACTCATTCCTTTTGGTTGAGTACAAAGCGACAGCATCATAAAAAACAGCGTTGTCACGAATACGTGTTCTTGTAACAGGACGAACAATTTTATCAATATAATTCACACCAATTTCTTTAAAAATTGTTGGAGCATCCGCAGCAGATACACGATATAAAACAGTCAGGTCAATTACCACTTCAAGTCCGTCATTAGATAGTACTCTGATAGCATCATCTCCTTGCTGATTTCCTTCAGTTGGTGCCGAAGACATAGTATAATTTTGTGTTTGAATGTCAAAGTCAGTTACTTCCAGAAGAGGGTTGATAATATGCAATCCAGGATCTAATACTCCAGGCTCAACATTTCCGTATAAGGATTTTACACCAGCTGTTCCAGCATCTATTTGCTTAAACGCGGAAGAAAAAATACCCAATGCAATCAATAGAATTCCGATAATTCTCGCTAAGCTGGAGAATTTGGAGAATGGATTTTGGTCTTGTTTCAAAGTAAAGCTCATAATCAATAAGATTACGCCAATAATAATAAGTAATATCATCTTTTTTATTTTAGAATGTTTTAGCTGTCAAGTGAACAGAAAAACAAATTAGAAGTTAAATGTGAGGACAAATTCATTTTATGGTTTTTCCTTCGAGTAACCTTTTTGTTAATCTCACAAAGCGAAGGTACAAAAATAAAGCCGCAATAGATAATCCTGCAAGTAGACCTATCCAAATTCCTACCCCTTTGAGCTCAGTATAGAGACCTAAATAAATTGATATTGGAAATCCAACAACCCAATATGCAACAAAAGTGATGTACATTGGGATTTTGACATCTTGTAATCCTCTTAGTGCACCTAGGACAACTACCTGAATCCCATCTGAAATCTGAAAGACTGCCGCAACTAATAATAGTTGCCCAGCAATACCAATCATTTCCGTGTTTACAGCAAAGTCCTTCAAATTATCCATATCTACAAACAAAGCAGGAAGCTGTGCATGAAACACTACAAATATCAGTGCGAAAAACGTCTCAACTATTATAGCAAGTAAAAATATAGAAAAGGCAACGATACGCAATTGTTTATAATCAGCCAAGCCTTTTTGATTGCCTACACGAATGGAAGCAGCTACACTTAAACCCATGGCGAACATAAAGGTAAAACTAGCCAAACTTAGTGCAACTTGATTTGCTGCTTGATTCACTATTCCTAAAAGACCCGAAAGCCAAATAGCTCCAGTGAAGAGACCCACCTCAAAAAACATTTGCATAGCAGAAGGAGCTCCCAAACGAATAATTTCTTTATTCACTTTTCTTTTAATATTTTTTAAAGAAAATTTCTTGAAAAACGGATGAAACCTATCCTTTTTTTGCATTACATAATGCATGTAACCAAGCATTACAAACCGAGAGACAATAGTTCCTATAGCCGCACCAACAATACCTAATTCTGGAAAAATCCAAATTCCATAAATAAATAAATAATTCAAAATAACATTGACAATATTCCCTAAAATAGTAGCCCACATAGAATACTTAGTCTCACTCATTCCATCAGCAAACTGTTTATACCCTTGAAAAATTATCAATGGAATCAGGGAAAAAGCAACAATGTCCAAATACGGCTTGGCTAACTCAACTACATTTTCAGGTTGTCCCATGAAGCCAATCAATGGCTTTGAAAAGAATATCAATACAAAAAGAAACACTCCTAAAATCGTGCACAAATACAATCCATGATGAAAAACACTTCGTCCTTCTTCAATACTTTTTTTTCCGTCCGCTTCCGCTGCCAATGGGGTAATTGCAGTTGAAAACCCAATCCCTAATGACATCGCTATGAAAATAAAACTATTCCCAAGAGAAACAGCCGCTAACTCCGTAGGGCCTAACTTACCCACCATGACATTATCTACAATACCTACAATGGTGTGACCTAACATCCCCAAAATTATAGGATAGGCCAATCTTAAATTATATGAAAACTCTTTTGTGTAGGTAGCTAAATTCAATTTCAGTTTTTTGATGGCAAATATAATTAGAACGATTTTAATGTCCCTCTATTATTGAATTAATAAACGCTACTATTTTTAGTTGTGTTGTGTTATGGTTTACTATTGTGTAACAAAATCAAATAATCCTATAACATTTCAACAGCTATCCTGTAATACGTTTGTAGATGTCGATATGTGCGCAATTAAACAGCTCAAAAAAGACAAATTATAACCAAATTAACACGATTATGAAAATTACAGGAAAAATTAAAATGTTATTTGTATTTGCAGTTTCAATGATTTTTGCAAATAATGTACAAGGGCAAGAGACAAAAAAAGTTAATAACTACGATCAGGGTTTCAAATTGGGATTTGGTGTTAGTGGAGGATACTCTAGTAATGATCCATACAAATTAACCTTAGGAGCAGATGCCAGATTACAATATGATTTGACAAAAAGGTACTCTTTAACTTTGACTACTGGATTTACAAATTTATTTGTAAGCGAAGCTGAAGGAAATGATCTCGGTTTTATTCCAGCTAAAGCCGGTTTTAAAGCTTTTATTTGGAATGATGAGTTTTATGTAATGGGAGAAGCTGGTGCCGCGTTTGCAGTGACTAACGGTTACAATAATACTTCATTAATCTTAGCACCAAGTATAGGTTATGCAACAAAATATATTGATGTTTCCTTACGTTACGAACACTATTCTGATTTTCCAAAAATGAATAATGATGGAACTACAGGAAAAGGAATTAGACAAGTTGGCATAAGATTAGCCTATGGTTTTGAACTGTAAAACTAATTTTAGTTAAAAAAAAATGCTCTGAGATTCAGAGCATTTTTTGTTTTAATTATTTTTAAATCTAAAGCTAAAGCAATGGCTAAAATCACTTCTCTTTCTTCAACATTTCTTTATACAGCTGAAAGTTAGCTTTTACATTGTCATCTAATTCTGGTTCTTTGATATCCGTATGTTTCTGCATTTCCTCCCAAATAATTTTGGCAACGATATATCGCGCCATATCCTTATCATCAGAGGGAATAATATACCAAGGTGCATTTTCAGTCGATGTCTTATTAATAGCCTCTTGATAATAGAGCATATATTCCTCCCAGTGTTCACGCTCTTTCAAATCTCCTGCTGAGAATTTCCAATGGTGTTCCTCTTCTTCTAGCCTTCGCAACAAGCGCTGACGCTGTTCTTCCTTACTCAAATGGAAGAAAAACTTCATTACAATTGTCCCATTTTGCGTGATGTGCTTTTCAAAATTATTGATTTGCTCCATTCTGTTTTCCCAAAACTGAGGCGTAATATCTTCTACTTTTTCAATACCTGGCAAATTTTCACTCAAGATGTATTCAGGATGCACACGGGTAACCAAAACATTCTCGTAATGCGTCCGGTTAAAAACAGCAAATTTGCCTTTTTCAGGCAAAGCCAAATAATGCCTCCACAAATAATCATGTTCCAGCTCTGTTGAATTTGGCGTTTTAAAACTGTAAACCTCCACCCCACGCGGATTAAACTCCCTAAAAACTTCCCTAATCAAACTATCCTTCCCAGAAGTGTCCATTCCCTGCAGACAAATCAAAACACCATAGCGATTATGCGCATACATTACATCCTGCAATGCACTCAACTTCAATTGCACCTTATCTAATTTTTCCTCCTTATCATCATCACTGGCTTCGTTAAACAAATTCGTAGGGATTTTAGATAAATCAATTTTGCCAGTCACTTTAAAATTATCGGGATTAATAGACTTCATAAGAAATATTTTATCTTTGTACACTCAAATATACTAAATTATTGCATCTAACCTGATGAATTTCAGGAGCTATTTCCGGCTATTCGCTTCAATATTTTAATCCGCAAAAAAGCGGCTTAAAATGATTTTCGCTACTATCCGGGCTAGGGAATCCCTTTTTACAACAACATTCATGAAAAAATTCACACTCGAATTACTATTTAAGATCATCGGAATAGGTTCCGCATCAGGACTCATCTACAATGACAATTCTTTGCTGTTAATTGGAGACAATAGCGGATTCCTTTATGAGTATAATATAGAAAGTAGTAGCTTAAAAAGCTATCCACTTATAGAAAACCCTTCCCAAAATATTTCTAAAAGCAAAAAACCAGATTTCGAATCCTTAACTCAATATCAAGACACCGTCTATGTATTTGGTTCCGGATCTACCTCTAATAGAAACACGATGATCGAATTTGATCTAAAACAAAAAAAGAAAATAGCAACCAACACTATGGCCGATTTATATGCCGTTATGCAAAGTTTTGCTAACGTAAATCCCGAAGATTTTAATCTAGAAGGTGCCATTTACGACGGTGAAAACTGGTTTTTATTCAATCGAGGCAACGGTCTTTTAAATAAAAATGTCCTGTTTAGCCTTCATGTAAAAAAACTAAGTGATGAATTCAGTTTAATGTCAAACGATTATAAACTTCCTAAAATAAAAGGAGTCCGAAGCACTTTTACAGACGCCGTTTTAGTTGAGGGAAAAATTTATTTTTTGGCCACAGCCGAAAACACAAAATCAACCTACGACGATGGAGAAATCCTAGGAAGTAATATTGGCTGCATCAATCTGGAGACCATGAAAATGGAGTTCACAAAAAAAATTAGCGACAGCCATAAATTTGAAGGACTAACCGTTTTCAAAAATTCAAAGAAGAAAATCGAATTCTTGCTTTGCGAAGACAAGGATACAGAGGTTCTGGAAACGGATATTTATAAACTGACATTAGACTTAAAATAAAAATGACCGACTATTTAAAGACAACGAAGAAGTCAACCCTTATTGGAGGAATTTCATTTTTACTATTGCTACTAGCCATTACTGCATTGTCACTTCCGTTTCTTAAACAACTTAATTTTAACTATGTAACCACATTTTACATCTCTAGATTAGCTATTTGGTTTTGCTTGCTTTTAGTTTATATGTACTCCCTTTACGTAGAAAAACAAAACTTCCTCCTTTGGAAGGAAAAAAAATATTCATTACTTTTTTATGTAAAATCTGTGGTTACAACAATGGGAACACTGGTTTTAGTGGTGTTAGTGGTTTCGCTTATGTTTAAATTGTCAGGCTCAGACATCGAAAGTCAAAAGATCGATGAAATCATGAAGTATTTTACAAACAACATTCCCTTAATCTTGTTCACATCAATAACTGCTGGTATTACTGAAGAACTATTTTTTAGAGGGTATCTGATTCCTAGATTAGAAATAGTATTAAAAAACACCTATTTAGCCATCATTTTATCAAGCATTATTTTCGGACTTATTCATTATAGCTATGGAACTTTAATACAAATAGTCGGTCCTTTTTTTATAGGATTGGTTTTGGCTTTCCATTATCAAAAATACAGGAACATTAAAATCGTCATATTGTGCCATTTCTTATGGGATCTATTGGTTCTACTCAACAAGACATCCCTAGTACAATAACTTTATAGATTTATTCACATTGTCAACTCGTTTAAAAAAAAGGAATACTATAACTTTGCTGGTAACATACAAACTTCAATAAGATGACTGACTTAAAAAATAAAAATGCTCTAATAACAGGTGCAGGAAAAGGAATTGGAAAAGCGATTGCTTTGGCCTTAGCCAAAGAAGGTGTAAACGTGATCTTACTTGCCCGAACACAAGACGAAATAGATAATGTTGCGGCAAAAGCGCGCTCCTTGCGAGTAAAAGCGCTTGCAATAAGCGCAGATGTTGCTTACATCAACTCGGTAAACGCTGCCGTTGAAAAAGCACTAGCTGAATTTGGCACCATCGATATTTTAATCAATAACGCAGGAATTGCGGCTTTTGGGAAATTCCTAGAGCTAGAACCTCAAGAATGGGAGCGTATCATTCAAGTAAACTTAATGGGAACTTATTATGTTACCCGGGCCGTATTGCCAAATATGATTGAAAGACAAACAGGAGACATTTTCAATATTTCTTCAACAGCAGGATTGAACGGAAACGCCATGACAAGTGCCTATAGCGCCTCTAAATTTGCCGTTTTAGGACTCACTGATTCGTTGATGCAAGAAGTCCGCAAGCACAATATTCGTGCGACTGCGTTAATCCCAAGTACCGTTGCTACAGAAATGGCTAAAGATTTGAAACTAACTGATGGCAACCCTGAAAAAGTGATGCAAGCAGAAGATATGGCCGAATTGATTATCGCACAGTTAAAATTAAACCGACGCGTTTTTATAAAAAATAGCAGTATCTGGTCTACGAACCCGTAATGTTTTTTAACATATAGTCAAATAAGTTTTTTAAACTAGTAAGGGATTAAGAAAATTAAGCGTAATACTTAACGAACTTAATCCCTTACTAGTTTTTTATAATCTAGATTGGCCATTCGACTTTAAGACGTTTGACTAATTTTACTTATATGACTTCTATGTTTAATTATTAAACGAGAGCAGAAACAAATTCTATTCGCACATTGCCGTCATCATCAATTTTCGTTAGATTGATTTCGTGTAACATGTTTACTAATTCTGGATTCCAAGGTGTTTTTACTCTTATGTAGTTTTCTGTAAAACCATGAATATAACCTTCTTTATTTTCACTTTCAAACAGTACTGTCCTATTAGTTCCCAACTGGCCTTCATAAAAAGCACGACGTTTCTTAACTGATAATCCACGCATCATTTTGCTTCGTTTTGAACGTACATTAGCTGGAACAACTCCCGGCATATCGGCAGCTTCGGTATTATCACGCTCTGAATAAGTAAAAACATGTAAATACGAGATGTCCATATTATTCAGGAAATGATAGGTATCCAAAAAATGTTCGTCTGTTTCTCCTGGAAAACCTACGATAACATCTACTCCAATGCAAGCATGTGGCATCACTTCACGAATTTTATTAACTCGTTCCGTATAGATTTCGCGTTGGTAGCGACGCTTCATTAATTTCAAAATTTCGTTACTTCCAGATTGTAATGGAATATGAAAATGAGGTACAAAAGTTCTGCTTTTCGATACAAATTCTATTGTTTCGTTTTTCAATAAGTTCGGCTCAATAGACGAGATTCGCAATCTTTCGATTCCTTCTACTTTATCTAATTCTTGAACCAATTCTAAGAATGTATGTTCGTGTTTTTTATTTCCAAACTCTCCTTTTCCGTAATCTCCAATATTCACTCCCGTCAACACAATTTCCTTGATGTTTTGATCTGAAATATCTTTTGCGTTTTTCAACACATTTTCTAATTCATCACTGCGAGAAATCCCTCTTGCTAGTGGAATAGTACAATAAGTACATTTGTAATCACAACCGTCCTGTACTTTCAGGAAAGCACGCGTTCTGTCACCAATCGAATAACTTCCCACATAGAAATCAGCTTCTGAGATCTCGCAGGAATGCACTTCACCCATATCATTTTTACTCAAATCATTGATGTAATCCAAGATTTTGAACTTTTCCGTAGCACCAAGAACCAAGTCTACACCGTCAACAGCCGCTAGTTCTTCTGGTTTCAATTGGGCATAACAACCTACTGCCGCCACAAAAGCTTTATCATTAAGTTTCATCGCTTTTTTTACAACCTGCTTGAACTGCTTATCTGCGTTCTCTGTCACTGAACAAGTATTGATAACATACATATCGGCGACTTCTTCAAAATCAACACGGTCAAAACCTTCATCTTGAAAATTTCGAGCAATTGTTGATGTTTCTGAAAAATTCAGTTTGCATCCAAGCGTATAAAAGGCAACTTTTTTTCTGTTTTCCATAGGGATAAACTACGTTTTAAGTAGTAACTTATTATATTTACATCTTTGTAAAATGAGTTTGCAAATTTACGTACAATATTTTTCAAAATGAAATCAATAATCCCTTATATATCAGTATTTTGTATTGTTTTAACATTTCTATCTTGCGGAAAAGAGAGTGCTAAAAACAAAGACCAGCTCGTTTTTAGATACAATGAAAGCTCCAATATCACCTCTTTAGATCCCGCTTTTTCAAAAGTGCAATCCAATATTTGGGCTTGTAACCACATTTTCAACGGCTTATTACAATTGGATGACAGCTTGCATATACAGCCTGATATTGCAAAATCATGGACTATATCCCCCGATGCAAAAACCTATACATTTACCTTACGTAATGATGTCTTTTTCCATAAACATATTCTATTTGGCAAGGATAGTACTCGGACTGTGAAAGCCCAAGATTTCGAATACAGTTTAGCTCGTCTATTGGATAAAAAAGTAGCCTCACCCGGAGGATGGGTTTTGCAAAATGTCGAAAATTTTAAAGCCAAAAATGACAGCGTCTTTGAGATTAAACTGATCAAACCATTCCCTGCTTTCCTTGGATTAATGACTATGAAATATGCCTCAGTGGTACCAAAAGAAATTACGGAGCACTACGGTAGTGCTTTTCGATCACATCCAATAGGAACAGGACCTTTCCAATTTAAATTATGGGAAGAAAACGTAAAACTGGTTTTGCGAAAGAACCCACTGTATTATGAAACAGACGAAAAAGGCAAGAATTTGCCTTATCTTGAAGCTGTCGCCATTACATTTTTGCCCGACAAGCAAAGTGGTTTTCTGCAATTCATACAAGGAAAGCTGGATTTCACTTCGGGCCTAGATCCTTCTTATAAAGACGAAATCCTTACTCAAATAGGCGAACTTCAACCTAAGTACAAAAATGACGTTAACCTTATCACGGGGCCATACCTCAACACAGAATATTTAGGTTTCAGAATGGATGGAGACAACAAAGCTGTTATGGACCTACGAATTCGTCAAGCGATGAATTATGGCTTTGACCGTCAAAAGTTGGTCACTTATTTGAGAAACAATATGGGAACACCGGCCGTAAACGGAATGATACCGATGGGTTTGCCAAGCTTCAATAATGCCAAAGGCTATGATTACAATATCGAAAAAGCAAAAGAATTAGTGAACGACTACAAAAGAACAACGGGCGATAAAAACCCAATAATTCAATTGAGCACTAACGCCTCCTATGTAGATATTGGGGAATTCTTGCAACGGGAATGGCAAAAAATAGGATTGGATGTTCAAGTCGATATAAGTCCACCGTCTACTTTGCGATCAGCTATTTCTACCGGTAAAGTTTCCTTTTTTAGAGCGAGCTGGATTGCTGACTATCCCGATGCCGAGAATTATTTGTCCCTGTTTTACAGTGAAAATTTCTCGCCAAACGGACCAAATTACACCCATTTTAAAAATGCCGAATTCGATAAATTATACGAGCAGGCTTTCAAAGGAACCGATGACAAAAAGCGCTATATCTTGTATCAAAGGATGGATAAAATCATCCTTAACGAAGCGCCAGTAATTCCGTTGTTTTATGACAAAGTGGCCCGTTTTACTAGAAAAAACGTGACTGGCTTAGGCATGAACCCTTTGAATTTATTGAGTTTAAAAAGAGTAAAAAAGAATTAATTCAATATAAATCTTCTCACTACCTCAGCAACTCCATGATTATTGTTTGAAGCAACAATAACGTCCCCTTTATGACGAAGTTCAGGAGTCACATTATCTACCCAAACGCCCAGTCCAGCATATTCGATCATTGTTAAGTCATTGCCCGCGTTACCAACGGCTATGATTTCACTTTGAAGAATGTTTAGTTTTTCTGCTAATAATTTGATGCTTGCCCCTTTGTCGATACCGTTTTGTGCGACTTCAAGGAAAAAGGGTTTTGACATACTTACACTCAAATGCGGCATCGCTTTTTTGAGGTCAATTTCAACGTCTTTCAAATAACTTGGTTGTGCAAGCAAAATACATTTTACAGCAGACGATTGAACGGCAGCTTTAAAATCCAATACTTTGTTGTGTACCAATCCCGTTATTTTTCTTTCGATTTCAATGTATTCAGAATCCGTTTCACTCACAATTTCCCCATCAACATAAGTGATAATATGAATTTTGCTTTTTATACTATAATCATATAATTCATGAATTTGTTCTTGAGTCAGCGTTTGTTCAAAAATGATTTTATCTTCTTTTAAATCAGAAATCACTGCTCCATTATAAGAAATCATATAGGAATTATGCAAGTTCAACTCTTTGGCGTATGCTAGCATTGCTGGCGTTGGCCTTCCTGAAGCCAAAATCACATGAACTCCTAATTCTATTGCTTTAGCAAGCATTTCTTTATTCTCAATCGAAACTTCATGGTCATCATTCAACAAGGTATCATCCATGTCTAAAACCAACATTTTGTATTTCATATTTATTTTTATACCCGCAATTTCGCAGATTATATTTTTTTAAAACAGCTTTTGACAATCATTATTTTAAATTTTTATACATGATGTAAGTATCAACAAAACCTAATTTTCCATGGCGAAATCCTTTTGGTGTAACACCAATAATCTCAAATTCGAATTTCTTCCATAGATTTACAGCAGCTTGGTTTGTACTGACAACAATGTTAAACTGTATGGCTTCAAATCCACTTTCTCTTGCCGCTTCGATAGAATGCTGACACATTAATTTTCCAACGCCCTTACCTTGAACATCTGGATTTACCATATAGCTGCAATTGGCAATATGGTCTCCCAAATCAATTTGATTTGGTTTTAAAATATAGGTACCCAAAATTTTTTCATCTTCAGTAACTACATAAGTCTGCATATAATTGGACAACCAATGCTTTCTTAAATCAGATTTTGAAGTATTTGGATTAAACACATAGGTATCTGCTGTTGCAATGACCATTTTAAAAATGTCCCAAATTGAATCATAATCTAATTCTGTCGCTTCTCTAACATTCATTTTGGTTGGGTTTTAAATATTCCTATTTGGCTAAATACTCAGTCTAAATTCTTCAATAACAGGGCTCACCTTGCCATATTCTGTTTCCTGAACAAAAAGTTCCACCGCCGAACCTGAACTTCCAAAACCTGCCAATCGTGCGGATTGTATGTTGTCTTTCTTCACTACATCAACTCCTATCGCTTCTATTTTCTCTTTTAAAGCCAATGCTAAAATTTCGCTTCCCGAAAACACTTTCATTAATCCCATGGTATTTTATTTTATATTATTTTATTTTTCAAGCTCTTCATTCTCTTCCTCTTCTTCTTCGTCTTCCTCTATTTCAAACAAAAAAGGCTCGACTAACATTTTCTCGGCTAGTGTGTCAATTCTGTCTGTCAACTGCTCCGAAAATATAATACGCTGTGTTTTATTGATACTGTTTGAAATACGCATGATTTTAGTTTCATGACGCAATCGCAAAATGGGATCTGCATCATCAAGAATAAACATTTTAAGTCTGTTTACATTAAAACCAGCCATAGTAAACATCTCGCTCAACTTATTAGGAGTTCCAATCAAAACATCAATTCCGCCTGAAATGAAATTTTTATCATATTCCATATCCCCTTTATCGTGTACTCCGTAAACGGTCATATTAGTATATCTTCCAAACTTTTTAAAAAGCTCCTCCATTTCTAAGACCTTGGCTTTGTCTTCCACGATTATCAAAGCACGAGGAGATTGCTCTCCCTCACAAACCAACTGCTGAATCACATTGATTACGATAGTTGTTGTTTTACCACTTCCTTTTGGCGCAATGATAATACAATCTGCTCCACTTTTTAAAGTCGAAAAAGTTTCTTTCTGCATTTGATTAGCTTCCGTTAAGCCATTTTCAATTAATGCTTCTTGTAGCTTTTCGTTTAATTTTTTTAATTTCATTTCTTATGATTGAAAGATTGAAAAATTAAAAGATTGAAAGATTAAAACAGATGTCAAATCTTCGCTTTAGTTAATTTCTAAATCATTATAATTATTTTTATTTACTTGCAAAAAGCTTTACGTCATTTTCGGAAATTTCGCTTCCGCCAAGAATAATTAAACGTTCCACCACATTTCGCAGTTCACGGATATTTCCTGTCCAATCGTATTCTTGCAGGAGTTTGACGGCATCTTTAGAAAACTTCTTTTTTGCATTCTTTTGCTCTGAAGCAATTTTATCTGTAAAATGAGATATTAACAGCGGAATATCATCACGTCTTTCGTTTAATGAAGGTACCTTAATCAATATAACCGCCAGACGGTGGTACAAATCCTCTCGGAAACGTCCTTCGGCAATTTCGGTTTTCAAATCTTTGTTGGTCGCCGCAACCACACGAACATCGACTTTAATATCTTTATCTGCCCCCACTCTAGAAATCATGCTTTCTTGCAGCACACGCAACACTTTAGCTTGAGCCGAAAGACTCATATCGCCAATTTCATCTAGAAAAATAGTTCCTTTATCTGCCGCTTCAAATTTACCCGCTCGGTCTTTCACCGCAGAGGTGAATGCTCCTTTAACGTGTCCAAACAATTCACTTTCGATCAATTCGCTTGGAATTGCAGCACAATTGACTTCGATTAACGGAAAATTAGCGCGTTCGCTTTTTTCATGCAATTGATGCGCCACTAATTCTTTTCCGGTTCCATTGGGTCCCGTAATAAGAACTCGCGCTTCAGTTTGGGCTACCTTGTCAATCATCACTTTAATGTGATTAATTGCTTCACTTTCCCCAATCATCTCGTAGTTTTTACTAACTTTTTTCTTTAAAATCTTATTTTCTACAACGAGTTGTTTTTTGTCTAAAGCATTTCTGACTGTATTCAATAAACGGTTTAAATCAGGTGGTTTCGAGATATAATCAAAAGCCCCCATTCGCATTGTATTGATCGCCGTTTCCATATCACCATGACCAGAAATCATCACGATAGGAATTTCGGGTTTTATTTTTTTGACTGCTTCAAGCAATTCAACACCATCCATTTTTGGCATTTTTATATCGCACAAAACTAAATCGTAGTCGTTATTTTTTATTTTTTCATAGCCTGCAACACCATCTTCTGCATCTTCAACTTGATACGTATCATTCTCTTCCGAAAGTATTTTTGAAAGTACTCTTCTGATGGCGGCTTCGTCTTCTATGATTAATATTTTTGGCATCTAATACTTTGTTTAATCGTTAATTTGGTTGTTTGCAGACAAAAAGAATCCAAATTTTGGCTCTTTAGCCCTGATAGAGCCGGTATCCTCGCAGTCCCGACATTTAGGGACAAAGAGATAAAGGCGATAGCAGGTACAATCATTACTGACAAAAACCAAGCCATTCGCTCCAAATTCCTATTCTTTGGAGAGTGAATTAATACTTAAGCCATTTGTACAACTCTTTCCATGTGGGCTTTTTACCATACATCAATATACCAACGCGATATATTTTAGCGGCAAACCAAACTACCGAAAAGAAGGTCGCAAATAACAAGCTTACTGAAATTGCAATTTGCCACAAAGGTACGCCAAACGGGATCCGCATCAACATCACAATTGGCGATGTAAGCGGAATCATTGAAAAAACAACTGCTATCGTGCCATTTGGGTCGTTGATTACACTGAAAAAACCAACATAAACACTCAGCATCAATGGCATGATGATGGGCAATAAAAACTGTTGAGAGTCTGTTTGATTATCGACAGCAGCTCCAATAGCTGCGTAAAATGAACTGTATAAGAAATAGCCTCCTATGAAATAGACCACAAAACCGATGAGAATACTCGCGATAGGCAAGTTCCACAACTCTTTGATATACATCTGGGCTGTACCGGCAAATTCATGCTGTGCTTGTTGCATCAATTCTGGTGGAATTTTCGCCGTTGGGCCGACGTTTACACCAAAAAATAGCGAAGCGGCAAACATCAGAGAAAGACCTATTGCAGCCCAAATGAAGAACTGCAGAATTCCAGCTAGAGAAGTTCCGATGATTTTACCAATCATCAATTGAAAAGGTTTTACCGAAGAAATAATTATTTCAACAATTCGATTTGTTTTTTCTTCAATCACAGAACGCATCACCATATTTCCGTAGATAATGATAAACATCATGATCAAATAACCAAATCCACCACCAATAACAATTTTAATTTCATTGAGTCCTTTTACGCTTTGCTCCCCAGAAGCTTTAGCAAGGCTTATATTTACTTTTGACTGCGCATTTTTAATTGCCTCGGTATCCAAATTTGCCTCTTCAAGGTTAATTTTGGTGATTTTATTAGCAATAATCCCTTGAACGTTTTCTATAAATAAAATACTAGGGCTATCATTAGATATAAACTGAATCTTGCTTTCTAAATCGGCTACATTAGTTGTGTTGGGAATCAGAAGCAAGCCTTCATAACTCTCTTTTGTAATACTATCCTTCAAGAATTGTGTATCAATAAGCGATAAATCAAGGTACTTATATTCCCCCTTTTCTATATTTTGACCAACAAATTCTTTGACGAACAAACCAGATTCATCATGAATGGCGATGCGTTTCGTATCTGCTTTCATGGAACTTAGATAACCCACAAATGCAGCAATAGCAACAAAAAGTAACGGACTTAAAAAAGTCATAACTATAAAAGATTTATTGCGCACTTTAGCAATAAATTCTCTTTTTATGATTAGTGAAATAATACTCATAGGAGTTATAAATTATAAATTACTTTTCGCTGACAGTTTGGATAAAAATATCATTTACGCTTGGTATTTTTTCCATAAAATGAGTTACCTGGCCACGTTGTGTCAAAACATTCAGTAATTCATTTGGCATGGCATTCCCTATTTTAATTTCGAGTTTCAATTCGTTTGTAAGCGATTTAAAATTGGCAGGACCGACGGTAAATTTTTCAGTAATATCATACATCAGACCTTCGACATTATCGGTTAAAATTCCAACTTCGAAACTATTAGTTTTGAATTGTCTTTTAACATCATCTAGTTTTCCTTCTATCAGTTTATTAGACTTATGAATTAAGGCGATGTGATCACATAATTCTTCTACACTTTCCATACGGTGCGTAGAGAAAATTATAGTAGCACCTTCATCTCTCAAAGCCAGGATTTCGTCTTTAATTATGTTGGCATTAACTGGATCAAAACCAGAAAAAGGCTCGTCAAAAATCAATAATTTGGGTTTGTGCAACACACACACAACAAACTGAATCTTCTGGGCCATTCCTTTTGAAAGTTCCTGTATTTTCTTGTTCCACCAGCCTTGAATTTCTAATTTTTCAAACCAGTAATTCAATTGTTTTGTGGCTTCAGCTTTTGACAATCCTTTCATTTGTGCCAAATACAAGCATTGCTCCCCCACTTTCATACTAGTGTACAAACCTCTTTCTTCCGGAAGATATCCAATATATTGAACGTGCTTAGACTGCAATTTCTCACCATCAAGGATGATTTCGCCACTATCAGGTAAGGTTATCTGATTTATTATTCGGATCAGTGATGTTTTTCCGGCCCCGTTTGGACCCAAAAGACCGTATATACTGCCCGTAGGCACGGTCAAAGAAACTTCATTAAGCGCAACGTAATCACCATATTGCTTTACGACTTTGTTGACTTCAAGTAGGGTACTCATGCTGAATTTTGAATTTGTGTAAAAGTAAATAATTAGTATCTAAATAGATATTATTGTTACATAAAAAAACCCAGCCTTGTTTTCACAAGGATGGGAAACTTACTTAACTTTAAGCCTTTTAAAAGTTACGAAAACATATCTTTTACTTTCTCGAAAAATGATTTATCTGATTTTTCAGGATTTGGGATAAAGTTTTCATCGGTCAGATTCTTCTCGAAAAATTCTCTCTGATTCTTGTTTAAGACTTTTGGAGTCCAGACATTCACATGCACTAACAAATCACCATTCCCGTAACCGTTGATGCTTGGAATTCCTTTTCCTTTTAATCTCAATATTTTACCAGATTGTATTCCCTCTTCGAGTTTAATTCTCACTTTCCCATTTATAGCTTCGATATCTTTAGAGACCCCAAGAACCGCTTCGGATAAACTGATATATAAATCATAATGAAGATTCTCTCCTTCACGTTTCAGGAATTCATGCTCAAGCTCTTCAATAGCTACGATCAAATCTCCTGGAACACTATTTCCAGCAGCATCATTTCCTTTATTGGAAACTTTCAATTGCATACCGTCAACAACACCTGCAGGAATTTTTATAGAAACGGTATCATCCTCAATTATCATTCCTTGTGAATCTGCTTCAGCTGGTTTTTTATCCAAAATCTGCCCAGAACCGCCACAAGTAGGACAAGTAGAAGCCGATTGCATTCTTCCCAGAATAGTATTAGTTACTCGCATCACTTGGCCTTGCCCATTACAGGTAGAACATGTTCTATAAGAAACTCCTGGAGCTTGAACTTTACGTTTTACTTTTACTTTTTTCTCAACCCCGTTTGCGACTTCTTCAAGAGTCAATTTTACTTTGATACGAAGGTTGCTTCCCTTGGTTCTACGTTGACCACCTCCGCCACCAAATCCTCCGCCACCGCCACCAAAGGCGCTACCGAAAATATCTCCAAACTGACTGAAAATGTCATCCATATTCATTCCGCCTTGACCACCGCCGCCGCCAAAACCTCCAGAGCCGTCAAAAGCTTGATGACCGTATTGATCGTACTTCGCTTTCTTGTTCGGGTCACTTAAAACCTCATAAGCCTCAGCAGCTACTTTGAATTTTTCTTCTGCCGATTTGTCGTCAGGGTTTTTGTCAGGATGATGTTCTAATGCTTTCTTTCTGTAGGCTTTCTTTATTTCTGCAGCATTTGCTCCTTTTGAAATACCTAATATCTCGTAAAAATCTTTTTTCATCTTTATATTTTTGAATGGCACAATTGCGACCAAACGCATTACCGGATAAAGACGTTATTTATTGCGTCTCATTTATTAACTGGGCGCGACGTATCGCGAATCAACTATTGCCCAATAACAACTTTTGGAAAACGAATAATTTTTTCGCCTAATTTGTATCCCTTTTCAAGAACATCTACAATTTTCCCTTTCATCTTAGCTGATGCAGCTGGAATTTGCGTTATTGCTTCTGCAAAATCAGCATCAAATGCATCACCGGCTTTTACCTCAACTTGCTCCAGTCCCTTAGAAACTAAAGTGTTTTTTAATTTCTCATGAATTAACTGCACTCCTTTTAAAAGCACTTCATCTTCTGATTTGCTTATCTCGGCCATTGCTCTGTCAAAATCGTCCAAAACAGGAAGCATAGCCAACAAAACTTCTTGGTTAGCCGTTTTGAATAACTCTATACGTTCTTTTGAAGTTCTTCTTTTATAGTTTTCAAATTCAGCAAATAATCGTAAATACTTATCTTTCTCTTTAGCTAAGTCTTCCGACAATTGCTCTTCAACACTTAACTCATCAGTAACAATCTCTTCAGTTGAATTGTTTTCTAATGTTACATCATCCATCTCTTTGTCGATTTCTGTATTTTCAGTAGTCATATTACCTTTATTTTTAAAAATATTTTTAAACTTCATTTTTCACTTTTTTATGGATTGCAAAAGTACTGCCAATTCTAAGCAAATGTCAAATTGTCATTCTTTTGTAATTATCGTTTGTCTTCTAAAATTTACTGTCTGAGATTAACTTCTATTGTTATCGATTAAATTTTAATATAACTTTAAGATTATATACGTTTTACTTTATCTAACTTTGAGGTCGGTTCTAATCTTTAAATTAGGTTGGTTACTGAATAATTATTAATTCGTGATTACCTTATATTAAAAAAAGCTTTGTTTACTTAAACAAAGCTTTTTTTTACGTCTGAATATTTTTTACAGAAGTGCCTTTTTTAGCCCTTCAAAATCAAGTGAAAGTTGTTCTCCCGTTGCTAGGTTTTTAAGGGCGAAGCTATTCGACGCAATTTCATCTTGCCCGATGATGACTGCAAAGGGAATTTTGCGCTTATCGGCATGCTGAAACTGCTTTGCAACTTTTGTGTTGTCTGGATACAATTCTGCTTTTATACCGGCCAACCTTAGTTTCTTGATCGCTTTCATAGCATAAAAAGCTTCACTATCACCGTAATTGATAAACAAGGCTTTTGTCGTTGCTGTAACCGTTTCCGGGAACAAATTCAATTCCTCTACAACGAGATAAATACGATCTAGCCCAAAAGAAATCCCAACACCACTCATGTTTTTTAATCCAAAAATTCCTGTCAAATCATCATATCGTCCACCTCCTCCTATGGATCCCATAGCAACTTCTTTTGGTGGAGCCACTTCAAAAATAGCCCCTGTGTAATAATTCAAACCACGGGCCAAGGTAACATCCAAATCTAGAATTGCTGATGACAATCCTAGATTCATTATGTTTTCACAAATGAAACGCAGCTCTTCCACACCTTTCGTTCCTTCTTGTGAAGAAGCTAATAACAATGCTAGTTTCTCTATTTTCTCTGAAATGGTCCCTGTAAAATTAAAAAGGGGTTGTACTTTATTTATTGCTTCCTCTGAAATTCCTTTTTCGAGCATTTCCTTTTTTACGCCGTCCTCGCCTATTTTGTCTAGTTTATCGAGAGCCACCGTAAAATCAATCAATTTATCGGAAGCGCCAATTACTTCAGCTATACCCGACAAAATCTTTCTATTATTGATTTTGATAGTCGTCCCTTTCAATCCCAATTCCGTAAAAACCATGTCATAAAGCTGCACCAATTCTACCTCTTGCCATAAAGACTTTGAACCCACCACGTCGGCATCGCACTGGAAAAACTCCCTGAAACGACCTTTTTGCGGCCTGTCGGCACGCCAAACAGGTTGGATTTGGTATCTCTTAAAAGGAAATTCAATGTCGTTTTGGTGCTGTACCACGTATCTTGCAAAAGGCACGGTTAAGTCATAACGCAAAGCTTTCTCAGATATAGTTGAAGTCAACTTAGTACTTTCTTTATTCTCGAGGTGAGATGCATTGGCTTTGGCCAAATAATCACCCGAGTTTAATATCTTGAAAATTAAACGGTCGCCTTCCTCCCCGTATTTTCCCATTAGGGTTTCGGAGTTCTCGAATGAAGGCGTTTCTATGGGTTGAAAACCAAATTTCTCAAAATTACTTTTAATAATTTGTATGATATATTGTCGTTTTGCCACCTCGGCAGGTGAAAAATCTCTGGTTCCTTTAGGTATACTTGGTTTTGATGCCATTTTATTTAATTCGTATTTTTTAATTCTGTTGCAAATATCTCGTTTTTAAAATAAAAAGAATTAAAAATTCCCAATTATCTCAAATTGCTTCTTTTTGTCTTTATTTTCAGAAACGCGTTTTAAAAAGTCTTTTAGCTCCTTAGTTAAGGGCAATTGATTTTGATTGTTCCAAAAATCTGCTGAATATGGAAACTTCGCTTTAAAAACATCCTTATCAACCGCGAAATTAGATTCTACTTTTTCATTAGTGATAGAATTAGTAATGAAATAATCCATTGTTAAGTTGAAATAAAATGTTTTCTCGCTTTTTTTATCGGCCAACACTTCTACCTGCGCATCAAGTCTAGATAAATTGAGATAATATTTATTTAGAACACTGTTTTTAGCATATCTAATTAGTCTTTCATATTTTGTTGTTCTGTATTGTGTACTTGATAACTTAAATTTTTGATATAGCACAACTTCTGGATTGTCATAGGAAACAAGAAAAAACTCGACTACAGCATAATCATTTCTATTAATAATAAAATATCCAGAACTAATTTGCCCCTGAACGTTTTTTCCTTCCGCTTCAAATAAAATTTTCATGTAATCAACATCATTATATTCTTCTTCGGTAAAAATATTTTGGTCAATTGCAGGAAATGATCCACCAAGAAACTCCTTAAAATTTGGAAATGCAAAATCAACCCTATCCTTTTTTTCAAAAAAACTTGTTTTTCTCATGTTCAAAACTTCAATCTCACTAGCATTTTTTGAACTCGCATTTTTACCTCTTTTTGCATGAATATCTTGTAACACGACGATACTGTTATCTTTTTTAAGCACATTCCTTAAAAAAAAGTTCGAAGTGTAATTTGAAATATAATTATCCGCCATTTTATCATATACTTTTTTGATAAATGGTTCTAAATTTGTTATTACAACTTCCTGTAGCTCAAGGGCCTTGGCTTCCATGTAAATGGTGTCTTTCTTTTCTATTTCCTTAAAAGTAGTTTTTATAGAATTATAGCCCAATAAATTGAAATTGATTTCATTTTTACTTGAAACAAACATAAATAATCCTTCTTGGTTTGTGGTCGAATTGTCATTATCATTAAAAATATTAACGTTTTCTAAAGGCAATTTTGTTATTTTATCAGCAATAGTTTTGTTGATTTTAAAATTCTGTGAGTTGCCAGAATTGCAAAAAAGAATACAGAAAAGGGCAAAAAGAGTTTTCTTCATGTTAATGAATTTACAAATTACGAATTCTAAAAAATCCATTTGTTAAAGATCGAAATTCTTATTATTCTTACAACAAATATCTTACTTTTAAAATAAAAAAAACTCTTCTAAAACAAACTTGTAACAAAAATTGTATTTTTGTGTCAAACTACCATGATGCTAAATTTATTCAAAGAAAATGTACGGATCGCTGTTGGTTCCATAAGAACACAAATATTACGAACCACTCTTACCGTATTAATTATCGCCATAGGGATTACCGCCTTGGTTGGAGTACTGACAGTAGTATCCGCTTTGGAAAACACCATTTCCTCCGATTTTGCATCGATGGGATCCAACACTTTCAATATCAAACAATATGAAAACATTATTCGAAGACAAGGACGTGAGGAACGAGAAATCATAAATCCAATTGTATCCTATCCCGAAGCAGTAGCTTTTAAAAATAAATATAATTATCCATTTTCTGAAACTTCACTTTCGTTTACCGCAACTTCGAATGCAGAAGTAAAATATGAAGCTAACAAAACCGACCCAGAAATCACTGTACTTGGTGTCGATGAATATTTCATGAATAATTCCGGTTTGGAAACCAGTCTGGGAAGAAACTTTACGGGCTTTGATATAGAAAACAACAATTATGTTTGCATTGTGGGTTCCGATTTTGAAAAAGGACTCCTGAAAGACATCAACCCAATTGATAAAACAATTTCTATTCGAGGAGCTCGATTTAAAGTAATCGGTATGCTAAAAGAAAAAGGTTCCACTTTTGGCAACAAACAGGATTTGAGGGTTTTAATTCCAATTCAGTTGGCAAGGTCTCTTTTTACAGCACCTAATATTAATTACACCATGAGTGTCATGGTTACTAAAAAAGAATTATTAGACCAAGCTATCGATAACGCAACTATTACGATGCGTAATGTTCGCAAATTAAGTCCTGTAAAAGACAATAACTTTGGCGTGGTGCGAAGCGACGACCTTATCAATAGAATCCTTGGAATCACCCAATACCTGGGCCTTGCGTCTTGGTTAATTGGAATTATTACCGTACTGGGATCCTCCATAGCTTTAATGAACATAATGATCGTTTCGGTAACGGAACGCACACGAGAAATAGGCGTTAGAAAAGCCTTAGGTGCCAAAAAATCTACTGTAGCCATTCAGTTTTTCATAGAAACATTACTTATAGGTCAACTAGGAGGTATGGTAGGGATCGTTTTAGGAATCTTAATAGGTTATGGAATAGCGACTGCGTTTAGTTTCGACTTTGTGATTCCTTGGGTTGCCATTTTTGCCGCTTTTATAACCAGCTTTATTGTGGCGATAGTTTCCGGATTATACCCCGCCATAAAAGCAGCAGTTCTAGATCCTATTGAAGCCTTGCGCTACGAATAAAAAAATCGAAGTGCTCAGTATTCAGTTTTCAGCTTAGTAATACGGAACAGTGATCACTGAATAGTTGCTCTTATCATCCGGTCATTGCCATAAATATCTTTGCGCAATTCGATGTTCTTAAAACCCATTTCGGTTAACAGCGCTATAGTTTCCTTACCCAAATATTGATTAATTTCAAAAAACAACTGTCCGTTTGGAGCCAAGTTCTTTTGGGCCAATTCGGAAATCTTCTTGTAAAAAATCAATGCATCGGTATCCTCGACAAAAAGCGCTAAATGGGGTTCATTATCTAAAACATTTTTCTTGATTTCCTGTTTTTCCAGATTACGGACATAAGGGGGATTCGATACGATGACGTCAAATTGCTGACCTAAATTATCGGTTTGAAGGATGTCTTGGGTCATAAAAGTCACCTCAACTTTATTTGTTTCCGCGTTTTTTTTGGCGGTAGACACAGCTGTTTGAGAAATATCAATGGCAAAAACTTCTGCGTTAGAAATATTCTTTGCCAATGAAATTGCAATACAACCGCTTCCAGTTCCAATGTCCAGAACTCTAAGCTTTCGAATGTTGACTTTTGGCTTTTGATTTTCTAAAATCCATTCTACTAATTCTTCTGTTTCCGGTCTTGGTATCAAAACAGACGAATTAACCTCAAAGTCCAAACCATAAAAGCTAGTCTTACCTAATAAGTATTGGATCGGAATTTCCAGTTTCAGTTGCTCGATAAGAATGTTCCAAACCAAAATCTCTGCGTCTGTAAGATGCATATCTGGTCGCAAAGCCAAATCAATTCTTTTCAACTGATGCTTTGCTTCCAATATCAAGTAAAAAAAACTTTCAGCTTCGCCTTCGCCGTGAATTGGTGATAGGGTTTTAATAAACAGGTCTCGGTATTGTCTAATTTTCATTGTATTGGATATTTAAATATCGATTTAGAAACTAGTCGTCTTGACTTACAGTTCCTTCAACATCCAGACAGGGCAAGACACGTGGCCTGTAGATCCCATTGGAGCATCGATATTAACGAAACCAGTTTTTTTATACAGTTTTTGGGCAGCATGCATAAAAGGCATCGTTTCCAAATAGCATTTCTCAAAACCAAACTGTTTGGCACTCTGCATACATTTAGCCATCATTTGACCTCCGATGCCCAAGCCACGAGTTTCCGGACGAAAATACATTTTTTGTAGTTCACAGATAGACTCCGCTTCGTTTTCAAGCGGAGCAACGCCAGCCACTCCCATTATTTTTCCTTCATTTTCAACAACATAATAAACGGATTTCGGCTTGCTGTACTCCTCAAACATCAAATCTAAATAAGGGTCCTCGTAAGCCGTTCCCACTTTCGGGATACTCATCTCGTCAAAAACCGAACGTATCAATTCTGCGACAGCTTGATTGTCTCTTTTTTCAATCTTCCTGATAACCAAATTTTCCATTATTGTAGGTAATTATTTTTTATACCACAAAAGTAGAAATTGTTTGCTACTATTATCAAAAGTTTCAAAACTAATCCCGATGATTCGGGCCTAAACTTAAAAATAATTACTTTTGCATCGTGAATACACATGAAAAATACATATCGCGCTGCATACAATTGGCCAAAAACGGACTTGGAACAAGCTACCCGAACCCTTTAGTGGGAAGTGTTATTGTTTATGACAATAAAATAATCGGTGAAGGTTGGCACAGAAAAGCAGGGGAACCTCATGCTGAAGTGAATGCCATAAATTCAGTAAAAGACAAATCGCTATTAAAAAAAGCGACCATTTATGTCAGTCTAGAACCTTGCAGTCATTTCGGAAAGACCCCTCCTTGTTGTGACTTAATTATTAAAAATAAGATTCCGAATGTCGTAATCGGAACCGTAGACCCAAACGTAAAAGTAGCCGGTAACGGAATAAAAAAATTGATTGAAGCCGGACTAAATGTAAACGTTGGCATCCTCGAGGATGAATGCAACGAACTAAATAAACGTTTTTTTACTTTCCATCAGAAGAAAAGACCCTATATTATTTTGAAATGGGCAGAAAGTCAAGATGGATTCATAGCGCCTGATTCTACATTCAGAGAAAGCCTCAATAACAACGTCAGTAAGCCAGTCTGGATCACCAATCCTTATTCAAGACAATTAGTACATAAATGGCGAAGTGAAGAACAGGCAATTCTGGTAGGCACTCAAACCGTTATCGATGACAACCCAAAATTAGACGTTCGCGACTGGACGGGAAACAACCCTATTAGAGTGGTTTTAGATCAAAACAACCGCATCCCAAACGACAGCCATATATTTGACAATCAACCCAAAACTATTGTTATTTCAAAAAAAATGAGAGTTGTTCTCCGAGAAAACCCTATCTTTGAGATAGTTGTTCTCGAAAAAAATATAGCGACGCAACTGGCGGAAGCAATGTATCGGCACCAAATTCAATCTGTAATTATTGAAGGTGGCCTACAAACACTACAGACTTTTATTGATGCAAATCTTTGGGATGAAGCGCGTGTTTTTTCAGGAAAAACGAGTTTCATCAAAGGCACAAAAGCACCAACACTTCGCAAAAGTTATTGTCAAAATCAATTAATCTGCCAAGATGAACTTAAAATAGCAAGGAACCATGATTAATTCAATTATATTTGATTTTGGAGATGTCTTTATCAACTTAGACAAACAAGCTACTGTTAACGGCCTAAAAAAATTAGGACTGACAGAATGGAATGAAGACATGAACAATTTGAATATTCAGTTTGAAACCGGTAAAATCACAAGAGATGATTTCCTTCAAGGCATTCAGAAACAGATCCCACAGGCGAGCACTATAGAAATTATGGAGGCCTGGAATGCAATTTTACTGGACTTCCCACTGTACCGCTTGGAATTCCTCCAAATGCTTTCCAAAAAATACCGGCTTTTTTTACTTAGTAATACGGATGCTATTCATATCGAGACATTCGAGCAAAAAAGCGGGACTACTTTTTACAGTGATTTTTATCAATGTTTCGAACAGGTCTACTTTTCGTTTGAAGTAGAAATGCGCAAACCAAATTTGGAAATTTTCAATTACGTTTTAAATAAACATGAATTGCAAGCCAAACGAACTTTGTTCGTTGATGATAAAAAAGAAAACACAGACGCCGCAGCACAGCTTGGTTTCCAAGTATGGAATTTACAAGTAGGCCAAGAAGATGTAGTGGATCTATTTAATAAAAATATAATTTAGACGAATACGTATTGAAAAATAAGGATACCTACAATACAATTGCAATTGCTTCGGAACAGATACTACTAAAGGAAAAGAGCAGCAAATTTTTTGGTTATGTTTTCCCATTCAATCCGAAGAGGAACTAAAACCAATTCTCGATCAATTAAGAAAAAAGCATCCCCACGCAGGCCATTTTTGTTATGCCTATCAAATAGGTACAGAAATCCTTTCCTATAGGGCTAATGATGATGGAGAACCAAGCAATAGCGCAGGAATGCCTATTTATGGTCAAATACAGTCCTTTGCAGTCACAAACACAGCTGTGGTTGTAGTAAGAATTTTTGGAGGAACAAAACTGGGTGTCGGAGGATTAATATCCGCATACAAAGCTACAGCTCAAATGACCCTTGAATCTTCAAAAATAATTGAAAAAACAATAGACGTAGATTACCAGATATCATTTGATTATAAAAACATGAATAAAGTTATGAGAGTGATCAAAGAAAAAAAACTAGAAATCGTATCCCAGGAAATGGAAATACCTGAGGAAACGGGATTGCCAATTGGCTTAATCGAGATAAAAATACGAAAAAAAAATGCCGAAATGATATTCGACATTTTTGACTCTTTATTCGAAATCGACATAAAAATTAAAGAATAATTTTGTTTAAGACCGATTATTTTACATTTTAGCAAGTTTTTCATTTACGTAGTCCGGAGGAAGCGTCGGACGAGACGTTTTCATGTCCACAAAAACTAAAATAGAACTAGCAATTGTTAACAACTCTTTGTTCTCATTATAAATTTCATAGTCAAACTCTATCTTGACTGAAGTTTGACTTTTAAAAATAGTTTTAACCGTTAATAGGTCATCATACCGTGCCGGTTTTTTGTAATTTATATTCAAAGAAACCACAGGAAGCATAATTCCGTTTTCCTCCATCCACTTGTAAGAAACACCCATGTTTCTAAGCCATTCAACGCGTCCCATCTCAAAATACTGTGCATAATTACCGTGGTAAACCACTCCCATTTGGTCCGTTTCAGAGTACCTTACCCTTACATTAAATTCATGTTCTTTCATACTTATATTTAAGTTTTTATTTAATAAATTTACTCATTCAACTACTCTTACAACAATATTTTTACAAATTATATACCCATTTATTTTTTTTTACAGAAAATTGTTCACATATTTGTTAACCCGAAAAATGGCCAAAATCACGCTATTTTTTTAATAAGATACCGACTACTAAATAAAATAATTCAGCTAGAATCTATGAACAAAACTGCTCAATCAGTATGGGAAAACTGCCTGTCTTTTATTAAAGACAACATTCAGGACCAAGCATTCAAAACTTGGTTTGAACCGATCAAGTCAGTTGAACTTACCGATAACGCATTATACATTCAAGTTCCTAGTAAATTCTTTTATGAATGGTTAGAAGAACACTATGTAAAACTATTAAAAGTGGCCTTAACAAAAGAGCTTGGTAAAAATGCGAAGTTACTTTATAAAATCAAAATGGAAAACACTTATGGCAATAAACAACCGTTTACGGAACAATTGCCAAGTGCGAACCGTGCCCCGATGAAACCCCAAAATGTTGATGCTCCTTTTAAAAATCTAGATCCCGAATTACGAAATCCTTTTGTAATTCCTGGAATTAGAAATTTAAAAATTGAATCTCAGCTGAATGCCAATTATAGTTTCGACAATTTCCTTGAAGGAGATTCAAACAGATTAGCGCGGTCAGCGGGAATGGCTGTTGCCAATAAGCCAGGCGGAACCTCGTTCAACCCATTATTGATTTTTGGAGGGGTAGGACTGGGAAAAACGCACTTAGCGCACGCTATTGGAGTGGAGATCAAAGACAAACATCCTGATAAAACAGTTTTATATATTTCTGCCGAAATATTTACACAACAGTATATTGATTCGGTAAAGAAAAATAACAGAAATGATTTTATTCATTTTTATCAACTAATTGATGTTCTAATTATTGACGATGTTCAGTTTCTTTCTGGTAAAACAGGGACACAAGACGTTTTTTTCCACATATTTAATTATTTGCACCAGAATGGCAAGCAGGTTATTCTGACTTCAGATAAAGCGCCAGTTGACATGCAAGATATAGAGCAACGCTTATTATCTCGTTTCAAATGGGGATTGTCAGCTGAATTGCACCAACCGGATTACGAAACTAGAATTTCGATCCTTAAAAACATTTTGTATCGTGATGGTGTCGAAATTCCAGAAGAAATCATCGAATATGTAGCCCGCAACATCAAATCAAATGTTCGTGAATTAGAAGGCGCAATTATCTCATTAATTGCACAATCCTCATTCAATAAAAAAGAAGTTACCATTGACTTGGCAAAAAGTGTTGTCGAAAAATTCGTGAAGAATGTAAAAAGAGAAATTTCTATTGATTACATCCAAAAAACAGTTTCCGATTATTTTCAATTGGATCTTGAAATATTACAGTCAAAAACCAGAAAAAGACATGTAGTCCAAGCAAGACAATTGGCTATGTTTTTCGCAAAAAAATTCACGAAAGCGTCTTTAGCAAATATCGGTTCCCAAATTGGCGACCGCGATCATGCTACCGTATTGCACGCTTGTAAAACGGTGGACAACTTAGTAGCGACCGACAAACAGTTCAAGAAATTTGTCGAAGATATCCACAAAAAATTAACGTTATAATACCATCATGCCTGTAAATATTTTAATGGTCTGTTTAGGAAACATTTGCCGATCACCATTGGCAGAAGGTATAATGGCGTCTAAACTTCCCAAAGATAAATTTAACGTAGATTCTGCAGGAACAGGTTCATGGCACATTGGTCATTCTCCGGACCCGCGCTCTATTTCTACCGCCAAAAAAAATAAGCTTGACATTTCAAAGCAAAAAGGAAGGCAATTCAACATCAATGATTTTGCAGCTTATGATTATATCTATGTAATGGACAAGTCCAATTATGACGACGTAATCGAATTAGCTCAAACTTCTGAGCAAAAAAATAAAGTGCAAATAATTTTGAATGAGTTGTATCCAAATGAAAATGTTGATGTTCCAGATCCTTATTTTGGTATGCCAAATGGCTTCGAAATTGTTTACAATATGCTAAATGAAGTTTGCGATATTATAGCGGACAAGTTAAAAGTAACCCACCAATAATTCTTGATCTCTTTTAAATTTTAATTACTTATCTGTTTCTTTATTAATGCTTTTCTTTGCATTTCTAAATTAGATTACAAACAAAAATCAATTTTAATGAAACCAAATACCTCATTAGGAAAACTCTATCTTATCCCAACCACTATGGGAGATTGTGACCCTATGGATGTTTTACCGCAAACCGTTAAAAGAACCATTGATTTTATTGATCATTACATTGTTGAGAATGACAAAACAGCACGTAAATCAATAAAAGAGGTAAACCCGGAAAAAAAGCAATCTGAACTGGTCCTATTTACTTTAAACAAACGCACCGAAGTAAAAGAACACCTTGATTTTATTAAACCTTTGTTGGAAGGTAAAAACATGGGGTTAATGAGTGAAGCTGGTTGCCCTGGAGTAGCTGACCCTGGTGCGGTTATCGTAAAACTGGCACATGAAAAAGGAATCCAAGTGGTGCCTTTAGTGGGCCCTTCCTCTATCCTCTTGGCTATGATGGCCTCTGGAATGAACGGACAAAGTTTTACGTTTCATGGTTATTTACCTATTGAAAAAGACGAAAAGAGAGCAAGTTTCAAAAATCTTGAAAAAACATCTTTCGAACAAAATCAATCCCAAATTTTTATTGAAACGCCCTACCGCAACAATAAATTATTAGAAGATTTGTTGCAAACCTTGCATCCAGAAACGCATTTATGCATCGCTACTGATATCACCTTACCAACAGAGTATATCAAAACCAAGAAAATCGTAGCCTGGAAAAAAGAAACTATTGATTTACATAAACGTCCAACAATTTTTATTATCCATAAAATGTAATTTTTATATTACAACTGGAATATTTTCATATCTTAGTAAAAACTAAACCCGTAAACTAATTAAAATGAAAATAACCAAAAGAGACATTAGGATATTTATATTAGGTATGATTGCCTTTTTTGCAATAGAATCTATCTATAGCTGGAAAGAAGTTAAACAAGATATATCTAATGGTTGGCATGATGGTTACAACCAACCGACTGCAACTAAAACAAACTAAAAAATATTTCAAAAGTATTTACATACCAAAAAATGAACGGACTAAAAAATTTCCTTACAGGAGTGATACTAACAATGGTTGCTCTATTTATAATAGAAAGTGTTTACAACTGGAAAGAATCTAAAGCTGCCTTTATGGAGGCATATTATAACGGACTTAATTCCGATTAAAGTATTGACAAATAAATATGTTGCTCAAAAGGGTAACGAAGCATATAATCAAAGAACACAACCCGTACTATTACAAAACAGATACGTTTTAAGATAGTCTGTTTTTTTTGAGCCTCTTACCTCCTTATTTTGGCAATCTCCACTCCAAAAAACAGTATACCTTTGGTTAACTAAATTCATTACTTCGAAGGTATGAAAGTAATTTTTCGAAAAAAAACTCCTATTACATTGACAATCAATAATTTATAATTAATTTTAAATCCCTTTATCTCAAGAATAAAATCGCGATTATAAATTTTTTAAAAAAAAATATGAAAAACAAGATTTTAAAAGGAGGGTTACTGTTGGTTCTCATGTCTCTAATGCTCGGCTGTAATGAAAAAAAAGAAGCTCTAACATTCACAGTTGACAAAGATGCCATTAAAACTGAAATTCAAGCGACGGAAGACGCCTTTGCTGCAGCATATAATGCAAGAAATCCAGACGAGATAATGTATTATGCGGACGACGCCATCAGTTTTTCAAACGAAAAAAAACCATTACAAGGTAAGGCGGCAATTCATGAGTCCATAAAGGAAGATTTAGCAACATTCCCAAAAGGAGCAAAAATATCATTCCAGACCAGAGAAGTTCACCTTGCAAATGACGGAAACCAAGTTGTGGAAATTGGAGGATATACAGTTGTTGACTCCACAAATACAAAAATGATGAGTGGAAACTTCATGAGTCTATTTGAAAAAAGAGATGGCAAATACATTTGCATAAGAGATATGGTAAGTTCCGATATGCCCTATTCAAAAAAATAAAACTTTAATACCTAAATTCACAAATAAAGCACTTCAATTGGAGTGTTTTATTTGTGTTAAAAAAACATCGAAACAGAACTGTATTTTGCTTTATGTTTTTTTGAAGTAATAAATCTAAAAATAACACTTTACAAGGTCAAACCATTTGCCTACTTTTAAATAATTAAAAAGAAAAGTATGTCAAAGCTTCCTAACATTGGTACAAGTATATTTACTGTAATGTCGAAAATGGCACACGAATACAATGCTATTAATCTTTCGCAAGGATTTCCCAATTTCCCAGTTGACGAAAGACTAGTAAATATTGTTGCTGGGCTAGCAAAAAAGGATGTGCATCAATACCTACCTATGGCGGGATATCCGCCGCTTCTGGAAAAAATAGCTCTTTTAGTCCTAAATTCTTATGGTAGAATTCTTCATCCAGAGACCGAAATACTAGTTACAGCTGGAGCAACACAAGCCATCTTCGCAACAATACAAGCCTTAATTGAGATTGATGAGGACGTCATTATCCTCGACCCTAGTTATGATTGCTATGAAGCGCCAGTACTTTTATGTAAAGCCAATCCCATTCGTATTGCCCTTAATGAAGATTACACCCCTAATTGGGAAAGGATAGAAAAAGCGTGCTCACCGAAAACCAAAATGATTATAATCAACAATCCTCATAATCCAACGGGGAAAATTCTAACAGAATTAGATTTTGAGGCCTTAGGAAATATATTGATGAAATTTCCCGAAATAATTTTACTTTCGGATGAAGTGTATGAATACATCACATTTGAAGAAAAACACATTTCGGCACATACGCGCAGCCAGCTCCTAAATCGCTGCGTGATGGTTTCCTCTTTCGGTAAAACATTTCACGTAACAGGTTGGAAAGTGGGCTACCTCGTTGCGCCAGAACATTTAATGAAAGAAATAAAAAAAGTACATCAGTTTTTAGTTTTTAGTGTCAATAGTCTTTCTCAGGTAGCCATTAGTGAGTATTTGGACCTCGTTTCCGTTCAGGAAATTAGCAGTATGTACAAGGAAAAAAGAGACTATTTTAGACTTTTACTTACGAATAGCAGGTTTGAACTCAAGCCTTGTGAAGGAACCTACTTCCAAGTAGCCAGCTATTCTGCTATCTCCCCTGAAAATGACGTAGAATTTTGCAAAAGATTAATTACAGAACATGGAGTCGCTGCTATACCTATTTCGACTTTCTATGAGAATAAAAAAGACCTGCACTTGATCCGTTTTTGTTTTGCAAAAGACAATGCCACTTTAGAGCAAGCTGCCAAAAGATTGTGCAGTATATAATTTAAGTACTATTTATTTATTATGCACGCATAGTATTTTTTGCTATATTTACAATTGAAAAACATAATACGATATGAACTATACAGACAAAATGTTACGTGACGACGCATTAAAAGGAAAAGTAATTGTTGTTACTGGTGGAGGCAGTGGGTTAGGAAAAGCAATGACTAAGTATTTTATGGAATTGGGTGCAAAGGTGGCCATTACTTCCAGAGATTTTGACAAACTAAAAAATACTGCTTCAGAACTGGAGTCTGAAACGGGCGGAATCTGTCTACCGCTACAGTGCGACGTACGCCACTATAATGAAGTCGAAAATATGCTGCAAGGCGTTTTGAAAGCCTTTGGCAAAGTGGATGTATTACTAAACAATGCCGCTGGGAATTTCATTTCGCCGACAGAAAGACTTTCTGCGAATGCTTTTGACACCGTCATTGATATCGTTTTGAAAGGCTCCAAAAATTGCACCCTCGCTTTCGGAAAACACTGGATAGAAACTAAGCAAAGCTCTTCCACGATTTTGAATATTGTAACTACCTACGCCTTTACGGGTTCTGCCTATGTTGTACCAAGTGCAACCGCCAAAGCGGGAGTTCTGGCCATGACCAGAAGTCTTGCCGTAGAATGGGGCAAATACGGAATTCGTTCTAATGCAATAGCGCCCGGACCATTCCCAACCAAAGGTGCCTGGGACAGATTGTTACCCGGAGATCTTGCCGAAAAATTTGATATGGCTAAAAAAGTTCCCGTACAACGCGTGGGAGACCACCAGGAACTAGCTAATTTAGCTGCTTATCTGGTTTCTGACTTCTCCGCGTATATTAACGGTGAAGTCGTAGTAATCGATGGCGGCGAATGGCTAAAAGGTGCTGGGGAATTTAATATGCTCGAAGATATTCCTGAGGAGCTTTGGGACCAAATGGAAATGATGATTAAATCGAAGAAAAACAAATAATACCAGATAATTGAACGTGAGAAAGAGGAGCCAAACAAAAGGCTCCTTTTTCCGTTTAAATCGCAATAGAACTTAAACATTTCTAAAAAGCTAATCTCCAATATGAAAAACAGCCAACCTAGCCCAAATGGACGTGAAAAGCTTTGCCGCTTGAAATACACTTTTTTCTAGTCCAGAAAGAGCGACCAAAGGAAGCTCCTTGAAGGGCAAAAGAAGAAAAGTAATTCAAGCAAAAACTTGAAACAGACAGTTGGATTAGCTCCATATTAAAACGCTATAAATCATTAAAAGATTTAAAAAAATAAAATTCACTCCCAATAAAAACGCTATTTTTGCGGTACCAATAAATAACACAACCATTTATGCTCATTATAGGGATTGCAGGCGGAACAGGAAGCGGAAAAACGACCGTAGTTCATCAAATTATGAATGAATTACCTGAAAAAGAAGTAGGTATTATTTCTCAAGACTCCTACTACAAGGAGAACCATAACTTAAGTTTTGACGAAAGGGCTCTTATTAATTTTGACCACCCTAGGGCCATTGATTTTGACTTATTAGTGTCACATCTAAAAGAACTAAAAGAAGAAAAAACAATCCACCAACCCGTATATTCTTTTTTAACCCATAATAGAACGGAAGACACAATTACTACCCACCCCCGCAAAGTAATGATTGTGGAAGGAATTTTGATTTTAGCTAATCCAGAGCTAAGAGATCTTTTTGACGTAAAAATTTATGTGCATGCAGACTCTGATGAAAGATTAATCCGTCGATTAAAGCGAGATGTCGCAGACCGCGGACGAGATATGGACGAGGTTTTAACACGTTATCAAAATACCTTAAAACCTATGCATCAACAATTTATAGAACCAACAAAAGCGTTTGCTGATATTATCATACCCAATGACAGGTATAATACTGTAGCCATAGATGTAGTTCGTGCGGTAATAAATCAAAGAATTCTATAATTTTATTGTAATTTTAACCTAAATATAATTCCATTATCTCTTCCCAATATTAGGAAGAATCAGGAGCCGCTTCCCGCTTTACCCTTTGTCCAAGTTAAAAAGCCTGAGATATCGGGGCCATCGGGGCTAAAAAAAATAAAATGATAAATCCACATAAGGACAAATCTTGGTTTAAATTCCTGAGGAATAAATATGTATGGGTATTGTTGTTTTTTTCGTCTTGGATGATTTTCCTGGACAACTATTCTTATTTTGACCATCGTTTTTTAGACAACCAAGTCAATGAGCTCGAGGACAACAAAGAATACTACAAGGAGGAAATAAAGAAAGACGAAAAACAAATAAAACAGTTGAAAAATCCAGAACAAATAGAAAAATACGCTCGTGAGAAGTACTATATGAAGAAGGAAAACGAGGATATATATATCATAGAGTTAGAAGGTGATAGCATTGAAAATGACACCAAATCTTGAATTATTAAAAACAACAATTAAAATGGCCACTACTTTATTCGAAAGTTTCGATCCGGTTAGCTCCAAGCAATGGAAACAAAAAATACAGTTTGAACTCAAGGGTGCAGATTACAATGAAACCCTGATTTGGACTTCAGCTGAAGATATTAAAGTAAAACCTTTTTATCATAAAGATGAGTTGACAAAAGTTTTTCCTGTGACCACAAAAGCTTCAGAATGCAAGATTTGCCAAAATATTTTTGTTTTCGATATCGATAAATCGGTGGAAAGAGCTATGGACTCATTATCCCGTGGTGCCGAAAGTCTTCGCTTCACCATTACCGACGAAAAAATTGATGTTGCAAAGCTATTGGAAAAATTGCCTCTGGAAAAGGTCGCCATTTATTTCAACTTTAACTTTATTTCAATCGATTTCGTTAAAAAAATTGATGTTATAGTCTTGCAAAAAAAGGCTAAAGCGTTTTACAATCTGGATCCCATAGGACAATTAGCTAAAGAGGGAAATTGGTTTAAAACCAAGGACAAAAACAATTTTGATACGCTTAACCTCATAATCACTGCGACTCCAGACAGCTCAATAATAAGTATTGATGCTGGGTTATACCAAAATGCCGGAGCCAATATGGTCCAGCAGATTGCCTATGCCCTCGCGCACGCCAATGAATATTTCAATAGAATGCCAATTATCAATAAACCGATCGTCTTCGAGGTTTCGGTAGGAACAAATTACTTTTTCGAAATTGCCAAGTTGCGTGCATTCCGCTTACTATTTAATTTAATAGCCAAAGAGTACAACCATAATTTAGAATGCCATCTTCTTGTTTCGCCTACAAAACGAAATAAAACCCTTTACGATTACAATATAAACATGTTGAGAACCACCACCGAATGTATGTCGGCAATTATAGGTGGTGCTAATGCCATTGCTAATTTACCTTATGACTCATTGTATCACAAGGACAATGAATTTGCAGATAGAATCGCACGCAACCAACTGTTGGTTCTTAAAAACGAAAGTTATTTTGACAAAGTGAATAACCCTGCAGACGGAAGTTATTATATAGAAACGCTCACCAGTCAGCTAGCTGAAAAAGCATTGCTCTTGTTTAAAGATATCGAGGCTACAGGTGGTTTTCTAAAACAACTGAACGAAGGGGTCATCAAAAGAAAAATACAGGAGAGTGCAGACAAGGAACAGGAACTTTTTGATTCAGGAAAAGAAGTGTTGTTAGGAACCAATAAATATCCCAACCAAGATGACAAAATGAAACATGATTTAGAATTGTTCCCTTTTGTAAAAATAAAACCGCGAAAGACCTTGATTACCCCAATTATCGAAAAACGACTGGCTGAAAAAATTGAGCAGGAACGTCTCGATTTAGAATAAAAACCAACCAAAGCAATCAACTACGAATCGTGTAAATCAGAATCAGAAATGATAAGAAATGATCTAAAACATATCCAATTACAAGTTAAAAAATCGAAAAACGATCTTCCCAATTCTTTGGCCGAAAATTACTTAACCGCAGAAGGAATCGAACTCAAAGAAACCTATACCGAAAAAGATATTGAAAATCTCAAGCATCTTGATTTTGCGGCTGGCTTCGCACCCAATTTACGGGGGCCATACACAACTATGTATGTTCGTCGTCCCTGGACAATTAGACAATATGCCGGATTTTCAACAGCCGAAGAAAGCAATGCTTTTTACAGACGTAATCTTGCTGCGGGTCAAAAAGGGTTGTCTATTGCATTTGATTTACCCACGCACCGCGGCTATGACTCAGATCATGAACGCGTCGTTGGAGATGTCGGGAAAGCAGGCGTAGCAATCGATTCTGTTGAAGATATGAAAGTATTGTTTGACCAGATTCCATTAGATGAAATGTCGGTATCCATGACCATGAACGGCGCAGTATTACCCATAATGGCATTTTATATCGTGGCAGCTGAAGAACAAGGCGTAAAACCAGAACAACTTTCAGGAACCATACAGAATGACATCCTTAAGGAATTTATGGTGCGTAACACTTACATCTACCCTCCTGCTCCCTCGATGAAGATCATTGCAGATATATTTGAATATAGTAGCAAACGAATGCCTAAATTCAATTCCATATCGATATCTGGCTACCATATGCAGGAAGCAGGTGCAACGGCCGATATTGAATTGGCTTACACCCTTGCTGATGGATTAGAATACATCAAAACCGGTTTATCAACCGGTATGAAAATAGATGACTTTGCCCCGCGTCTTTCCTTTTTCTGGGCTATAGGTATGAATCATTTTATGGAGATAGCCAAAATGCGCGCCGCGAGAATGATTTGGGCTAAATTAGTAAAACGGTTTGATCCAAAAGATGACAAATCATTGGCTTTAAGAACCCATTCCCAAACAAGCGGATGGAGTTTAACAGAGCAAGACCCCTTCAATAATGTGGCCCGTACCTGCATTGAAGCCTCAGCAGCAGCATTTGGAGGTACACAATCCCTACATACCAATGCACTTGACGAAGCTATAGCATTACCAACTGATTTTTCGGCAAGGATTGCAAGAAATACACAGATATACTTACAAGAAGAAACCAAAATCACAAGAACAGTTGATCCTTGGGCCGGAAGCTATTATGTAGAAACTTTGACGCATGAAATCGCGCAAAATGCATGGAAACTAATCGAAGAAGTGGAAGAGCTTGGCGGAATGACTAAGGCGATTGAAGCGGGGATTCCTAAACTAAGGATTGAAGAAGCTGCCGCCAGAAAACAAGCGCGTATTGACAGCTCACAAGATATCATCATAGGAGTAAACAAATACCGTCTAGAAAAGGAAGACCCTTTACAAATTCTCGATGTGGATAACCAAAAAGTGCGTAAGCAACAATTAGAACAGCTAGACCACATCAAATCGACAAGAGACTCTGAAAAAGTTCAAGAATCACTCAGAAAACTAATCCTTTGCGCCCAAAGCGGAGAAGGAAATTTATTAGAAATAGCCGTAGATGCCGCAAGAAACCGAACAACATTAGGTGAAATTAGTGATGCTCTGGAAACGGTTTTCGGAAGATATAAAGCACAAATTAAATCCTTTAGTGGTGTGTATAGTAAAGAAATAAAAGACGACAAAAGTTTTGAGAAAGCTAAACAGCTTGCGGATACCTTTGCAAAACAGGAAGGCCGCCGTCCGAGAATTATGATTGCTAAAATGGGGCAAGACGGACATGACCGCGGGGCCAAAGTTGTGGCTACCGGTTATGCTGACGTAGGCTTTGACGTGGATATTGGGCCTCTTTTTCAAACTCCTGCCGAAGCGGCAAAACAAGCTATTGAAAACGACGTACATATTTTGGGCGTTTCCTCTTTGGCCGCTGGACACAAAACACTAGTTCCTCAAGTAATTGAAGAACTAAAAAAATACGGCCGAGAAGACATCATGGTGGTCGTGGGAGGAGTGATTCCCTCGCAAGATTATCAATATTTATTTGACGCAGGAGCTGTTGCTGTTTTTGGCCCTGGAACAAAAATCAGCGATGCAGCAATCAAGATCTTGGAAATTTTGATTGGCAACTAGCATACTAGTAACATCAATTTTCTCGTACAAAAAAACATCAAATGAAGATTTGGTGTTTTTTTGTGCCCATATTATATTAATTAGACATAATAAAAGCTTTTTATTAAATAAAATGTTGTAGCACATTATATATTTTAACAAAACTTACACAATCAATTGATTATCAATGCTTAAAAAAAACATAACTTTATATATATGGTTAACAACGGCTATATAATATCCCAAATCTTAATTGTTGTTTTATTAAAAAAATGTAGATTAAATAATAATAATAATAATAAGGGGAAGTAAACAAAAGGCCTTAATTATTTAAATCTCTACTGAATTATTAATCAATTAAATTCAACTATTATGAAGACTTATGTAATTGCTTTGTTGGCTTTAGGGTTAACAACACTATCTTATTCACAAGATAAAATGGATAGAGATTCAAAAAGCGGGACTATTAGTATGGAAGAGCTACCTGCTCTTGTAATCAAAAGTGCTGGAGACGACTTTTCAATCTATTTACCAGACAAAAATAGCGATCCTAAGGTCAGGAAACTCCAAGACAGTTTCATTGCGTATGACCTCGGTAAAAACTTCGAGGGCTATGATACCTATTTAGTTGTTATGGAAATAAAAGGAGGATCTTTGTCAGCCACTTACAACGAAAACGGGAAATTAATCTCTGTCGTGGAAAATTATAAGGACGTAAAACTTCCAGGTGATGTAATCTACTCTATTTATAAAAAATTCCCTGGATGGGAAATCGTAAATGATAAGTACTTATATTCCCAAAAAGAAGGTGATATTATAAAAAAACAGTATAATCTGAAAATTAAAAAAGGTAAAGAAACCAAAAAATTGACAGTTCACCCAGACGGTGCGATCATTGCTGGGTTATAAATAAAAATAACCTAAAACAATACTCAATTAGCTGCCCGATAAAACGGGCAGCTTTTTTATTGAGTATGTTTTCAAAAAGCATTTTTTTCTGACTAAAATAACTCTTAAAAAAATCCACGTTATTAACACAATATTACCAAAAAATTAACATTTAACATCTACGAAAAAAACTAACTTTACTATAGAGCATCTATTTTTAAACTATCAATCAAAAAAAATACATAATAATGATAATTCACAAATGTCTGACTAACAAGTTGTTAATTTAATTAACAAAGCTATAAATCTCATTATTATCCTATATTATTTAAAACCTAATTACAAATTTAAAACTAAATATTATGAAAACATTTATTACTGCTTTATTGTTATTGGGGTTAACCACTTCATCTTATTCTCAGGATAAAATGAAGAAAGACCGAGAAGAAGGAATCATGAAAATGGAAGAATTACCGGCAGTTGTTATTAAACGCGTCGGTACTGATTTTTCAGTTTATCTTCCAGACAATCATCCTGATCAAGACGTCAGAAGGATGGAAGAAAAATTTATTGCTTATGACATAGGGAAAGATTATGAGGGTGCTGAAACCTACTTATTACTAATGAAAACTAAAGATGGTTCCTTATCAGCAACCTACAACGAAAAAGGCAAACTGATTCGTGTTGTGGAGGAGTATAAAAATGTTCGATTACCCAATGAGGTGATTTATTCCATCTACAGAACATATCCTGACTGGACTATTGTAAACGACAAATACCTGTACAGCCAAGAGGAAGGAGATATCCTAAAAAAACAATATAATCTCAAAATTAAAAAAGGCAAACAAACCCTTAAGTTGACAGTTCAAGACGATGGGCATATACTAAAAGTTCGATAAAATAAAAGGCAGTTAAACCATATGGTTTAACTGCCTTTTTTATTTTGATTAATTATAATTTAATTCCGACTTACGACCGCATTTACATTTGCTACTATCAGTGAAGTATCATATCCGCCAAACGCTTTCATATAACTTCGTATTGAAGCACCGTAAGCATCTTTAATAGATACATTACCATTATTTCTAAAGTACCTTTTTACAGAACCTGCACCACCTAGATGAGCTGCAGCCAAAATACCAGATTCAGTCACTACGATTCCATTAACCATAGTGCCATTGTATTTCTTGATAATGTCTTGTAAAATCCACTTGTTCTTTGACAAAAGCGCTACAAATGCCCTTTCTTGCATCCTAGGACTTCTTAAGAATAAAGAACTGTCGTATATTCCAACTGATCTTAGGGTTTCAGTACCAAATTGGTATTTACCCATATATCCAAGAGAATTTATTGTTTTATATTTTCCTTCGGATTCTTTGAAGGCAAGTGCCTCTTTAAAACCAATAAATAAATTTCCTGTAAATGGGATATTCATATTGGTGTAATCTTCTTGTTCTAGAGATGGATATAAGTATCGAACTCCATCTGGGTTTTTTATTAGAAACCATTGATTTGACTCTATTTTAAGAGGTTTAAAACCCGCACTTAAAAAGGCTATAATAATAGCTAAACTTGCATAAAAATACCATTTTCTTACCATAAATTGTTTTTCTTCAAAACGCTGTCCCGTTGAGAAATTTCTAAGTGCAAAGGTACACTAAAATTTATAAAGCTGAAAACCAAGCTATTAATCTTGTCTAAAAATATACAACGTGGGCTGTAATTCCTTATATAGCATAGCATTCAATCATTTTAGCCGGAATTATAAAACACTAAAAGATATAAAAAAACATGTTGTAAAAATATGTTTTTTAGTACATTTTCGTCAGCTAAACGTCAAAATACATATTTAATAGTCAAAAAAAATCTCGTTTATTAGGCGAATTATTCTCTTTTAAATAACTTCAGCGTGAGCTTAGATTGTTAACCCATAAAAAATCTTCTTTATCGGTGATGCTTCATAAATTTAAAACAAATAAAAATATAAACTCTTAGACTTGCCTAAAAGTAGATAAAGTGCCATTTAAATTGGTTGAAGTGCGCTAATTCCAGGGTTGGAGCCGGAATTTTTACCGTATTCAAAACGGAAAACAGAGTCTTTAAAGCATGTGAATTAGTTTTTATTTTAGTTAAATCCACATCAAAACTCAAATAAAACTGCCGACTTCTGATATTATTTGGCCCCAGAAACATATTAACATTTTCACCGTTCCCGCTGATCATGCCTTCAGCACCATAACCAACTGCGAAATTCAGCCATCTAGGTATTTTTGAGTCTTTGAGAAAAGAGTGCAGATTAGCCGAAAGCCAATAGGTTTGTCCGTTGTAATCTTTCAGTAGCTGTTCCGTGAAGGAATGCCCCAAAACATTAGGTCTGTCTTTTGCATACTGGCTTACATGGAAAGAAAATTTTGGGAGAATACGTTGTTCATTCCATAAAAGCTCCTGCGATACGTATAAGGCGGTACCTGATGCGTTTGCAATAATATCTCCAGGTGAGGCACCCCATTCAGAAGAAAAGCCATCCATGACCTCTACGGCGGTCAGAAACGCAAATCCAAAACTTGCGCCATAGATTAATTGATTCTTTTTAGAAGATCCACTCCATTCAAGCATTTCGGAGCTCAACCTGCCCATTTGGTAAGAAGAATAAAAATGGCCCACTTTGTCCATTTGTAACCACTCTGAATTATCATTTATAAAATGAAATTTAGATTTTGGATAATCAGCATACCAAAGTTGGTTTAAACCTATTAATGCTCCAGAAGCTAAAACCGCTTCAGAAATAAACAACGTTTTGTTCCTTTTGACATTTAAACTGTCAGAAGGTTTCAGGAAATCATCTATTGCAGACTGACCAAAAGCTCCCTGGATTCCCAGCACCAAAAAAAATAGTAAAAAGCTTTTATTTTTATAGTTCAAAACTATCTTTTCACTCCTTGGCTGTTGATCCAATTTGAGTATTTTTTGGCATTTTTATTATGTTCAGACAAAGTCGCTGCAAATTCGTGATAACCAAAACGATCAACACTAGCACAAAAATAAATAAAATCATTTTTTTCTGGGTTTAAAACTGCCTCAAGAGCAGTGATATCCGGCATTGCAATGGGACCTGGAGGAAGACCTGTATTGACATAGGTATTATAAGGAGATGCCATTGTTAAATCGTTATAAAATACCCTTTTGATAACTTGTTCAAAATCATTTGATTTCTTTTTGATAGCAAATATCACAGTAGGATCCGCTTGAAGTGGCATTCCCAACCTTAACCTATTCAGGTAAACTCCCGCTATTCGTGGTCTTTCATCTTTTTTTACTGATTCTTTGTGCACTATCGAAGCCAAGATAGTCGCTTCGATTGGCGTTAAACCTTGTTCCTTAGCTTTTGCAACACGTTCTTTGTTCCAAAACTTACGATATTCCTTAATCATTTTATCTCGGAATTTATCGGCACTTGTGTTCCAATAGATTTCATAGGTGTTAGGAATGCATACGGCCAAGACATTATATTCATTAAAACCATTTTCTTTCAAAAAAATGGAATCTTTAAATGAAGTTAATAATGACAAACTATCCGCTTCAATTTGTGAGCCTACCCGTCCAGCCAAATTTTCTATCCTTTCTTGATTATTGAAAGCTAAGTTTACCGGTAAATTTCTTCTCAAACTTTTCACCAAATCATAACTGTTCATCCCTTTAGTAAATAAATAACGTCCCGAACCTACGTTTTGAGGATAGCTCATTTTATCTGCAACCTTTTCAAAACGATCCATATGCAGAATATAAGGTGCCACTATGTTCTTGACAGTATCAAAATTTGCATCTGTTGGAATATAGACATACACTTCTTTTTCCCCGAACTTGGTATTCTCTGCAAAAATTTGTCCTATCAAAATAAATCCGTAAACAACTAAGGCAGATATCAAACCGATAGATGCGATTGTAATAATTTTTTTTAAATTCAAAACTAAAATATTAAAATTGTTGATTAATTAATTGGAAAATAGCCTCGTCCTTATAGATTCCATTTACAAGATTCCAATCTTTTTTTGTCCCTATATTTTGGAAGCCAAATTTAGTAAAAAGAGCGATACTAGATCTATTTTCAGTACCTATATTTGCATACAACTGATGCAGGTTTAAATGATAGAAAGCATACTGGATTAACAAGCCTAATGCTTCCGATCCTATATTTTTATTTCGATTATCCTTGCCTTGAATTACGATACCAACTCCTGCCCTATTATTCTTTGGATCAAAATCAAACAAATCTATTAAGCCCAGAGCGGGAAAGTCTCGGTCTTGGCAAATGGCTAATCGCAATTGCTTCGCTTCATAAATATCCTGATGTGCGTTTTCTAGGTATTGTTTCACTAAAAACCGACTGTAAGGCGTCTGGGTATTACTCACTTCCCAAATTGATTGTTCGTTTTCAATGGCATATATAAACTCCAAATCATTTGGCTCCAATGCCCTGATATATATATTATCTCCTTTTAGTGTAATCATAAGAGTTTTAGGTACTGTTTTTTATTAAATAGCGATTGATCCTTTAAAAACAAATTCGGCTGGACCTATCAGAAAAACATTGGTATATTGATTGTCTTTCCTATCAAATGAAACGGCTAATTTTCCACCTTCCACATTCACGTCTATTGCCGTGGCAGTGGTCAAGCCAGTTGCGTTCATAGCAATTGCAACAGCTGTAGCTCCTGTTCCGCAAGCCAAAGTTTCATCTTCCACTCCTCTTTCGTAAGTACGGATAGAAAAAGTGCTGTCATTTATTTGTTTTACGAAATTGATATTGCTTCCTTCTTCTCCATACAAGCCACCATAGCGGATAGCAGCTCCGTTTTCCTTCACATTAAAATGCTCCAAATCATCTACTAATTCAACATGATGGGGAGAGCCCGTGTTTAGAAAAGTATAATTTAAGTCTGTTTTAATTTCCGTAACATCAATCATTTGCAGTGATACGATTCCGTCTTCGGTAACGCTTGCCTGGTGCAATCCATCTATGGCAATAAAGCTACAGTTGTTTTTAATGACATGCAGTTTTTTGGCGAAAGCCACTAAGCATCTTCCTCCATTACCGCACATAGTACTTTGGTTTCCATCGGAATTGTAATAGACCATTTTGAAATCAGTTTCGGCGTCATTCTCCAATAGAATAAGACCGTCACCACCTATACCGAAACGTCTGTCACATAAATGGGCAATCAATGTAATATCTTCCTTTGGGAAAGTATTCGTACGATTGTCGATCATCACGAAATCATTTCCTGTTCCTTGGTATTTATAAAATTCTATTTGCATTTTTTTTTAGTTGTGTTGCACAAAAGTACAAACTATTAATGAAATGTTAATCAATGTTAAAGAGCGTTAAACTGTTTTTTACAAGCCTTTTTTGCTTTAATTTTACTTGTCAAATAACGTAAAAACAAACTGTAGTATGAAACGATTTTCACAGCTTTTTTTAATTTCTTTATTGAGCGGAGTCACAACATTAGGTGCTTACAAATTACTATTTGAAAATAATGGAATATTGTCGACTAATAAAAGCCCGATAACAACAGTTGCTACCGATAACTTTTCTAAAAAAGTAGGTTTATCTCCTGAAGTGCTCGATTTTACCGAAGCGGCCGAGAAGACGATCCATACCGTAGTCCATGTAAAAAATGTTTCCTATAAAACAGTTACTAACCCCATGCTAGAGTATTTTTATGGCTATAAAGGGGGACAAACTCAGGAACAAGTAGGAGCGGGTTCTGGCGTGATAATTTCGGAAGATGGTTATATCGTCACCAACAATCATGTTATCAAGGGAGCTTCGGAAATTGAAATTACCTTAAACAATAAAAAATCATACAAAGCGAAACTCATCGGTACGGATTCAAAAATGGATATCGCACTGCTAAAAATTGATGCAAACGAAAAACTTCCTTATACCCCATTTGGTAATTCTGATTCGGTAAAAATTGGAGAATGGGTATTAGCTGTTGGTAATCCATATAATTTAACCTCAACTGTTACAGCAGGAATAATTTCGGCAAAAGCCAGAACACTAGATGCAAAGGGGATTCAATCCTTCATACAAACAGATGCTGCGGTAAACCCCGGAAATAGCGGTGGTGCATTAATAAACACCCGCGGAGATTTAGTGGGTATCAATACCATGATCTCTTCTATGACAGGTTCGTATGTAGGATATTCTTTTGCAGTTCCGTCGAATATTGCTCGAAAAATTATTGAAGACATCATGGAATACGGAAATGTGCAAAGGGGAATTCTAGGAGTCGAAGGTGGTGAACTTAATGCTATGGCCTCCAAAGAATTAGGCATTACAAGAACGGAAGGTTTTTACATCAGTACCGTTACCAAAAATTCTGGTGCCGAAAAATCTGGACTTAGAAAAGGAGATATTATCGTCAAACTCGACGATCAAAGTATTGCCACTTTTGCCGATCTATCGGGATACATAAATACCAAACGACCAAAAGACAAAATACAAGTCACTTTTATGAGAGACGGAAATAGCAGAACAGTTCCGGTAGTATTGAGTAAAAACGAATTTTTCAGTACTGAATTTAAAGGGATTCAACTAGAGAATATTGATGCTGCAGACAAAAAAAGGTTTAATCTTGATTACGGAGTAAAAATAAAATCAATCTCAAATGAAAATCTGCTACAATACAGCGACGAGCTAAAGGGAAACATAATATTGAGTATAGATAACGTAAAAGCAAAAGATATTGAATCGGTTTCTAAACTTTTAAATGAAAAAGACGAAAACGAAAGCGTCCGACTTGAAATGATCAATAAAAACGGAGAAGTGTTCAGAATTATCATCTGATAATCCCCTGCTTCAAAAACTCAAAGCCGACTTGCAAAAACAAGTCGGCTTTGAGTTTTAAAAAAAACCATAAAACACTTTACGAAATCGATTGAAATTGCTATTTTTGCGCCAAATTTAAAGAAATAATTACTCAATTTTTACAAATTTTTCACCTATGAATAATACAACTTTGTACCAAAAAGAAGTTTCATTTCAAGTCGACAGACGACGTTCAGCAGTCGAATTAATCAAAATAATAAGTGATTTATGGTATGACAAATCCATAGAGATGGTTTTATTTAAAAACCAATTACTAGATAAAAATGTAAATGAGATCATCAATTTGCATCAGTATGCAGGCGAATTTGTGGGCAAACCAATTAATGTATTTTCTTCGGTAGAAATTGCCAAAGTTATTTTATCATTAGAATTGCCGCCTTCGAAACTTGACATTGGTAAATTGACATACGAATACCTTTTGGAAGAAGACAAATACGAAGACGCAAGACATTTTGTGCTGGACAAATTAAAAGAAGCCAAATTTTCTGAAGAAATACAACCCAAAGATGTGGTTTTATACGGTTTTGGTAGGATCGGACGTTTACTAGCCAGAGAGCTGATGTCTAAGACTGGGAAAGGGAACCAGTTGCGATTAAGAGCGATTGTAACCCGAGATAAAAATGACGCTTCAAGCCTTGAAAAAAGAGCTTCCTTATTGCGATATGATTCTATTCATGGTGATTTTCAAGGTTCCGTTACCGCTGACACTAAAAATAATGCACTAATTATCAACGGAACTACTGTTCATATCATCACGGCAAACGCGCCAGAGGACATCGACTACACCGTTTATGACATTGACAATGCTTTAGTTATAGATAACACAGGTGCTTTTACCAATAAAGAAGCCCTGAGTAGACATTTGGTCTCAAAAGGAGCACACAAAGTACTTTTAACCGCTCCGGGAAAAGGAGTACCAAATATCGTTCATGGCGTAAATCAAAACGAGTATAATCCTGACGAAACAGACATTTTCTCCGCAGCCTCTTGCACAACCAATGCCATCACTCCGATACTGAAAGTCGTTGAAGATACTTTAGGTGTAGTAAAAGGTCATTTAGAAACGATTCATTCTTACACGAATGACCAGAACTTAGTAGACAACATGCACAAAAAATACCGTCGTGGTAGAGCTGCAGCACTAAACATGGTTATTACCGAAACTGGTGCAGGAACAGCAGTTGCAAAAGCACTGCCTTCACTAGAAGGCAAGCTAACATCGAATGCGATTCGGGTTCCCGTTCCTAATGGTTCATTGGTTGTATTGAATTTAGAAGTGTCCAAAGAAACTTCGATTGAAGAAGTTAACGCCATCATGAAAAAATATGCCCTTGAAGGCGAATTAGTGGAGCAAATTAAATATTCTACAAATAACGAATTGGTTTCTTCTGATATTGTTGGTACTTCGGCACCCTCAATTTATGACAGTAATGCCACTATCGTTTCCAATGATGGAAAAAACATCGTATTGTACATCTGGTATGATAACGAATACGGTTATAGCCATCAGGTAATCCGATTGGCAAAATATATCGCTAAAGTAAGACGTTTCACCTACTACTAGCATACAAATTACAGGTTGGATATTGCTTTTGCAGATTTTTAGTTTTTAGTTTTTAGTTCAAGTTTAAGATTTAAAGTTTACGGTAATCCAGCCTGTATCAAATAAAAAATCCGTCCCGTTATTGCAACGAGACGGATTTTTTTTATGGTTTGTTGAGTAGAGGAGAAAGAGAAAAAAGTGAGTAGAAAATAGAGTAAAGAATTATGAGCAAAATTCACTACTCACTTTTCACTATGCTTGATATTCCCTTTTTTCTATACTGTCTTTTCTATACTCTTTATTCTATGCTCTCTTTTCTATACTCTCTTTTCTATATTCTCTTTTCTATATTCTCTTTTCTATACTCTCTTTTCTATATTCTTTACTCTGTGTTCTTTATTCTATACTCTTTACTCTGTGTTCTTTATTCTATGGCTCTCTTCAAAAAACTACTTTTTACCTCTAGTCAAATAATAAACTGGTACTCCCAGTAGCATGATTAACACACCCCAACCACTCGTACTCGTTTTGGTAAAAAACAAAGCAATACAGATGGCACTTGCTACCACAATATAAAGTCCAGGTAAAAATGGATAACCAAAAGCCTTATAAGGTCTTTCGGCATCTGGCATTTTTCTACGAAGAACAAAAATTCCTAAGATGGTTAGTATGTAAAAAATCAAAACGATGATTACCACAAAATCTAGCAAATCACCATATTTTCCTGTCAAACACAAAGCCGAAGCCCAAATACATTGTGCCCATAAGGCCCATGCAGGAACGCTCGCTTTATTCAATTCGGCTGCTTTCTTAAAGAAAACTCCGTCTTTGGCCATAGTATAATACACTCTGGCTCCCGCCATAATCAATCCGTTGTTGCAGGCAAAAGTCGAAATCATAATCATCACAGCGATAATCAAAGTTCCTATTCCACCAAAAATGTATTGCGAAGCAACAACACCAACACGATCAGATGGAGCAGTAGCAATATCTTGCAAAGGCACTACTGCCAGATACATCAAGTTAGCCAATACATAAATACAACATACAATCATTGTACCCAGAAATAGACTTAAACCTACGTTGCGTTTAGGGTTTTTAATTTCGCCTGCTATAAAAGTTACGCCTTCCCAAGCCACACTCGAGAATATTGAACCTACCAAAGCGGCAGAAATTGCTGAGATCAAAACCGTTCCGCCAATAGGAATCCAGTTTCCACTAGCCACATCAAGTGATCTAGCCCCCCAAGCATCAGCCCAGTTCGCATCCCAAACTTCCATTTTAGCAGCCATGAAACCAAAAACGATGATTCCGGCCAATGATAAAATTTTAATTATCGTTAAGATAGTCTGTAGCGTTTTAGAGTTCTTTACCCCGCGACTGTTTACATAACTCAATAAAACAATCGTCACAATAGAAACCAGCTGTGCGGCATTTAGTTTAAAATCACCCAACTCATACAAAATATTCGTATCGCTAACGGGCGGAAACAAATAGGCAGTAAATTTAGCAAAAGCCACACCCACTGCGGCAATCGTACCGGTTTGTATCACGGCAAAGAAACTCCAGCCGTATAAAAACCCAATCAACTTACCATAAGCCTCTTTGATGTACACATATTGGCCACCAGCTTTAGGAAACATGGCACTCAGTTCGCCATAACTCACCGCGGCAATCACGGTAATAACTCCCGTAAGCACCCACATGGCGATCAGCCAGCCTGCAGAACCCACTTGGCGCACCATATCTGAGCTCACTATAAATATTCCAGACCCAATCATGGAGCCCACAACAAGCATCGTTCCGTCAAATAAGCCTAGTTCTCTTTTAAAATCGTCTTGGTTCTCTTCTTGCATAACTAAAATTTGGTTTTTTGGTTTTTGAAATGGCTAAAGATATACTTTTTTGCGAAATCGATTAAGTAATATCCATATTCTTTTGGGCGTGGCCTTGTTGCAGAGCGATCGCAGTTAGCCAGAAATTCCCTGTCAGCAACAAGCTCAGGCTATACGCTACAATCTCCCGAAAAAACGGGAGGATTTTCGCTGCTATCCTTCACGCAAAACCCTAGTACCAAGAATAGGACGCCTGAACCAAAAAAGAACTTGGAGTTTTAATTTACCTAATGTCCTCTACAAGAAACTACATCTGCAAAACAATAGGAAAAAACTGAATATTAATCCAGAAAACAACCAGAAGTTGTTATATTTGCTAGTATCCGCCCACAAAATAAAAATTCTAAATAAAAAAATGAAAATTAAAAATCTACTTTATTTAATTATCTCACTAAATACATCCCTAATGTCTTTTGGTCAAGAAAAAGACCTAAACCTTATCGTTACAGTTCCAAATGAGAGCGATGAAGTTTATATAAATATCAATTCAAATGTTAATTCAATTATTAAGAACGAAAAAATATTATTAAACAGGAGATCTAAATATGAAAGAACTTTAAATCAAACGTTTTCCTATCCTTTAAATTTTAAATTTATAAACTCAGACTCCGACTCCGAAGGAATAACTCTGGAAGCGGTAAATCATTTTAATACAAGCAGAATTGATTATCCATTAAAGGATACTTTGAAATTAAACATTACAATTTGGCATGATAGACTATTAAGTAAAAGAAAATATCTGAAAAGTATTATTGATAAACCTAAAAATGTATCTAAAATAAAAGTTCTAAATATGGCGACGTTTCATATGCGATACACTCCAGACGCAAACAAAACAAGTTTCAACAACTTAGATTTAAGTAACCTTAAAGTTTTAAAGGAAATAGCACAACAAATTAGTGAATTTAAACCGACAATAATAGCCATTGAATCAAACCCAGAAGAAGATTCTCATTATCAAAACTTATATTCAGAATACATTAAAAATCCAAACATTAAATTTGATTCACCTTCAGAAATTGAATTACTGGCTTTTGAAGTCGGTAAATTATCAAATATTAAAGCAGATAAAATATTCGGTATAAATAACCCACTAGCTTATAATTATAGTTTGGGTTCACTCATTGATAATAATTCCATTGATTCATTGACCTACAACACTTTTATAAAATTTCCCGAAATATACTACCCTATAATCGAGGAATTTAACGATGAAAATGTAAATTCTGATAATTTAAAAAACAATTTAATAAAAAGTAATCAACCTGAATCTTTAAATTATATCATGCAGACAAATGCAGACATTTTAACCTATGTTGCCACACGCAATAATTTTGAAGGAGCTGACGAAGCAGCAAAATATTATCAAAGAAACTTAAGAATGTTTTCAAATTTAAATAGAATCCATGTTAATGAAAACGATAGAGTTTTTATTCTAATGGGATCCTCTCACACGGCTTTCTTTAATGATTTCTTGCAAAGAAGCCCTAAATACGAATTAATAGAGATAAATAAATTTTTAAAATAAAAGAAACAACGCTAACAGTTGAGAAAGATTCTGATTTCAAGGTGAATTTAAAGTTGGATCTATACTCGTTTAAAAAGCAATAATCGGAAAACCACAGCCTAGCTAATTTCCAAAACCATAGCAAGCCGAGGGGGAAGCTGTCAAATGCTTTACAAAAAAAGCAGCACTTAAAAAAGTGCTGCTCCTCAAAAAATCGTTCTCTTACATAAGCTTTCTACCATTTTTCTAAACCCAATAATTTTTTTCCTAATGGGTTTAATTCAGCAGTGTCATATTTTGTTTGTTCCCATTTTCTAGGATCACCGGGAAAAGCATAACCTTCGGGCGCAACACGGTTTTTCCAGGAATTAATTCGCCATTCTCGCAAAGCTTCATTGTCTTCCTCGGCTGGCATCATAGAAATGTACTGGGCAATCCGTACTTTATCGCCGCTAACATTTGGCCTAATTCCGTGTGGCTGCAAACTATTAAAAACCAACAAATCACCCGCTTCCATTTTTACTTTTTCCAACTCAAACCCTTCCGTGTCTGGACGAAAACGGTTTCTGTCTTCGGGTTGCGTTAATTTCCAAGTGTCATAAGTCCTGAACAGTTCTGGAAGGCACTGAAAACCGCCAACATTTAAGTCCGTCTGATCTGCCAATGCCAGCACACCTTGCACATTTACTGGTTTCGTCTCTGGGTCATAATCCCAATGAATAAATCCTTTGTATTCGTAATCAGGACGAATGGGAATATTCAAAATGGCGCGATCAATAGTGACCCATAATTTATCTGTTCCCCAAATATCTGCAAAAACATCATGTACTTTTTGTACCATGCGGTTATTCCATAAATGCTGGTTGTTGTATACTTCGACCATTCCAGTATTAGCCAGTTCCTTCATTTGCATTTCTGCTCTTGGTGCGGTGTACCAAGTATTCCTATCGTTAGGATCTTTTTCTTCAAATTCCCATAAAAAATCGGCAGTTGCTTTTACCTGCTCTTTTGGCACCACGTTCTTTATAACAATATAACCATTGGTTACCCAAAAATCCCATTCCGCCTCAGTCAACACTCGCAGCGGTTTGCCATTGCTACGATCGTTTAATTTTGAGGTACTACTTTTTGCAGTCGATGGATTACCCGGAATATCTTTATGCGCATCATTGGTCTGCATTGTTGGCGCCATCGTGGGTACCACTTTTTTATTTTCCATAATATGAGATTTAGATTCAAATTCCTTTTCGTTACTACAAATTTATAAGGAAATGGAAAGTGTTTCCACAGCTAGATTAGCCAAAACTTATACTGTATTGATATAATTCTATATATTTGATGTAAATCAACCCAAATAAGGTAAATGAAAGCAAAATTTGAAACCATCCAAAACGATAGTGAAAGTTCGTTTAGAATCCTGCTTACGCCTAATTTAAACGATGTTTTTTATTGGCATTTTCATCCTGAATACGAAATTGTGTATGTTGAAGCAGAAAATGGGTTGAGGCACATTGGCGACCATATTTCAAAATATGAAGGCAGCGACATAGCACTAATTGGACCAAATATACCGCACTTAAATTTTGATTATGGCGTAAAGAACACTGTAAACACTGTTGTAATCCAGATGAAAGAACACTTTTTAGGAGAGCACTTTTTTTCGATTCCAGAAATGAACGCTATTAAAAATTTATTCGAAAAATCAAAAACCGGTTTGGTCTTTCACGGAGCCACAAAAAATTTAGCGGGTAAAAAATTGAAGCTTTTAACCACTTTACCTCATTTTGAACAATTGTTAGTGTTATTAGAAGTTTTTAACTTATTGGCAAATAGCACCGAAATCGAAAACCTCAAAGCAAAACCAATTGCAAGTATTTCTGTTCTAAAAGCACAACAGCGACTCCAGCTGATTTACCATTATATTGAAGCCAATTATCAAAATCAAATTGACGTGAATGTTGTTGCTCAAAAATGTAACCTCAGCACTCCAGCATTTTGCAGGTATTTCAAGAAAGCGACTCATTTTACTTTTACCGATTTTTTAAATCAGTTTAGAATTAATCAATCCAAAAAATTACTCCTACAAGACCTCAATGTCACCGAAGCTTGCTTTCAAAGCGGTTATGCGAACATTTCCTATTTTAATAAAGTTTTTAAAAAAATAACGGGTGAAAACCCTTCCAATTTTAAGAAAAGACAAAATACTCAAGTTTAAGGTATCTTTTGCACTTATTTACTTAATCAATAATCCAAAATAAAATTGAGCACTAAAACGAAAAAGCTATATTAATAAAAATATAGCTTTTTTTAGTAGGCGTAAAAAATAGAATTTCTTATTTTACTTGCAGTGGTGGCAAATCAAATGCTGCTGCATCATGTTCGAATTTGTTTCTGTGGGCTCCATCGCAAAAAGGCTTATTTGATGACAATCCGCAACGGCAAATTCCCAATGCAGTTCTTCCTTCTAATCCGTAAACGTTACCTTTACTATCCATAATTTCAAAATCACCTTCTATTTTTATAGACCCGTTGCTGTTAATTATTAATTTTGTCTTGCTCATACTGCTGTTTTTTTGTTTGACCCTAAAGATCACAAAATAAAATCAAGCGGCCGACAATAATCTGTTTTATTTATAACCAAACTAAGAGCTTACTTTAATTCTATTTACAGAAAGCCGCCTAACTACTAGATTAGATACTAAGGATGAAGGCAAAGCATTTCTATAAAGCATACAAGCAACTTCAACATTGACTTTACATCTTAAAGAAAGTAAGACTAGATAAATCCAAAAACAATTTATCAAAATGTGACCAACTTAAGACTAATATCATAAAAACATATTATGATTCGCTAAAAAAGAGAAAACATTAATGGCTAATTTCATGTCATCCTTTTAGCCCTTAAACGAAAAATAAACGGTAATTTAGTACTTGGGAACAGAAACGCTTTAACGAATGTGAATTCGTGAAAAAAAATCTAGGCCTGACTTACACAAACACAAATTAGCACTACGAAAAGATGAATAAATTGAAATTAGGATGGATAGGACTTGGCAACATGGGAAATCCGATGGTTAAAAACTTACTAAATGCGGGTTTTGAGGTGACGGTGCACAACCGCACCAAAGAGAAGGAGTCCCAATCGATTGAGGCGGGAGCCAGCTCGGCGAACAGTCTTCAGGAGCTTATGGAAAATTGCGATGTAGTTTTGACCATGTTATCCGATGATGCCGCGGTAAAAGAAGTTTTCGACGGCCCATTAGGACTTTTAAATAGAGAGTCTCCAGGAAAAATCATTATAAACATGAGCACAGTCTCTCCTGCGACTTCCCGCTATTTAGCAACCAATTGCAGCAAGAGAGAAGTGACTTTTATTGATGCTCCCGTGTCCGGTAGCGTAAAACCTGCACAAGACGGAACTTTGGTGATTTTAGTTGGATCCACTGCAGAAAGCTATGAAAAAGTCAAACCAATTTTTGATGTATTAGGAAAAATATCAATTCATGTGGGCGCTGCCGGTGTAGCCAGTTCTGCTAAGTTGGCCATTAATTACTTATTAGGACTCAATCTTCAGGGATTAGCGGAAACCATAATTTTTGCAGAAAACAATGGCGTAAGTAAAGAAGACATGCTCAACATAATCAATGAAGGCGCTTGTGGAAACGGGATTACCAAAATAAAATCAACTTCCATTCTAGAGGACTCCTACCCTGCAGCTTTTGCGCTTAAACATCTCGTTAAAGACTTGGGATTAGCAAAAGAAGCGGGATTAAATACGCCCTTAATCGAACCTTTATTTGACAGCTATGCAGCGGCACAATATGAAGGATTAGGCGATCAAGATGTCATGGCAATAATACAAAGTTTGAGAAAATAAAAACACACTGTTTTATAACTACAAAAAGTACTGGCATATTATGCGGTAATTTAAAAGCAGGTTTAGATCGCAAATAGAAATCGTTTCACGAATAAATCATACCAAACTGCTACTTCATCACTAGCAGTTTTTTTATTCAAAAAACATCCAGATTCAAAAGACCTTCTGCAAGAATTTATTTTTCATCTTATTAGAAAAACAACCGTCCACTGCCTGACATTTACAATTAAACCATAGGCCAAATCCTTTTTTAGGTTCATTTAGTTTCGTACTTTTGTTGTTCAATTAAAAACAATGACTAAATCACTATTTTTTCGCACAAACACTTGTGCAATAGGGTTTTTATCATCCTATCTGCATAACTACTTTTTTCTGAAAATTTTCAAAGGCTTTATATAATAATCCCTGCCGAACCCATGGCAGGGAAACCTTCAGATGTCCTTTAAATAAAATTTTAAACCATCAATAGCCAATTAATGCAGTTTTTATCATTAAATAGCAATCCCGTTAGGGACAAATTGTTTTTTAATGTTTGGGCCGATAAAAAAAGCTGTATCAAAAGCATTGGTACTAAGAAACAGAAAAATGTCACAAAATATTATTTTAACAACAGGTATTTATGATTTAATCAAAGATCATATTAGAAGCAAAAAAGTAACGCCTATAGAAGAGGAAGCTTTAAAAGTACAACTTAAGAATGCAAAGCAATTGACCCGAAAGAATTTACCAGATGACATTGTCGATATTAACAAACGTGTAACAGTTAAAAACTTAGATAGCGACCTTGAAGAAACCTATGTTTTTGTAGCTCCAGATAAAGCAAAAAGAAGAAATAAAACGGAGTCCATATTAACTAAGATGGGACTAGCTTTAGTGGGCTGGAAAGTAGGCGATGTGATTAACAGGCCCTTTGAAGAAGGTGAAAAACAACTGGAAATTCTGACAGTCGAAAGTCGCCATTAGAATACAAATATATCAGCATTTCCAATTTGGAAATGCTGATTTTTAATTTAAAACCAAGCAGTCTTGCTTAATTTTTTTATAAAAAATCAAAAAAAACAGTAAGAGTTATATCGAACATTTAACAAAATTCAAAAAAAAAACTCTCAAGTTAGCTTAAGAGTTGGTTTATAAAATATATCGAAAGAGCCTTATAACACCCTATTGATTTGAGACACTTTTTTACTGTAATACCTTTCTTTTATTGACGAAATAATCACACCACCCCCAACAGAGGCATGAATAAATTTAATGTCGCCATCAGCTACTTCAACTACCATACCGACGTGATTAATTTGACGTCTTCCGTTCGTTTTAAAGAAAATTAGATCTCCTTTTTGGGCTTCCTCGTTATTTATCTTAACACCATAACGCGACTGCTCTATGGATGTTCTAGGCAATTGAATATCGAAAGAACCAAAAGTAGTACACATCAATCCGGAACAATCAAAACCCTCTTTCGTAGTGCCACCAATGCGGTATCGTGTTCCTATATTTTCAGAAGCAGCAGACACCAACTGATCCAAGAAATCAACGCCCTGAAATGGCTTTAAATTATAAGATGGCCCCACATTTTCTGGTTCATTATTTCTCGCATATTCTTCTTTGGCTTCCTCCGTTAAAACCAACTTAGGACTGCGAATATTCAGCTTATAGCCCACAGGAAGTGATTTGGCAATTTTAGGGTTTTGCCTTTCCAGTTCTTTTACTGAAATACCGTATTCTTTTGCAATACCATATTTTGTTTCTTTACGCATCACCTCTCGAATAACAGTTGTTTCGACGATTTTGTTATCAATCACTGATTGTTCAGTAACAGATTTATCCGTTTTTGACTCTATTAAATTTTCAACCACTACAACTTTCTCGCTTTTGATTTCTTCTTTAACTGCTAGTACCTTGAGGTTGTTTTCTTCTTTTATTGGAATAGTAATTTTTTGACCAATTTTTAAGGCATCAGTTCCTAAAATTGGATTGGCTCTATCTAAATCAGCTACAGTAATACCGTATTCTTTAGCAATAGCATACTTAGTTTCATTAGGTAAGATTTCACGAACTACGCTTTTTGCTGCATTCTCTTTTGTCACATTGACTTGTGAAGAAATTGTCGTGTTTTGATTAATTTTTACCACTTCCTCCTCCGCAACAACTACAGCTTGATTTACACCGTTGCCTGGAATAGTAATATTTTGCCCCTTTCTCAATCCTGATTTCTCAAGTGTCGGGTTTGTTTTTTTCAAATCTTCCACCGTTACACCATATTGTTTAGCTATGCCGTATAGGGTTTCTTTAGGAAGAACTGCATGCTTTTTTGAAGGGTAAGAAGTTGCTAAATCAGTATTCGTTTCTTTAGATTTAGTTGTATTGATCGGAATTAATAAAACCGACTTATATTTTATCCCGTCTTTAGACTCTGGATTGAGCTCAAAAATCGAGCTAGCTTTTACGTGATACTGTTGTGCAATTTTAGAAATGGTTTCTCCTTTTGAAACGATGTGCTTTGTGAACTTATCCTGTGAAAAAGCACTAAAACTAAATAAAAAAACAAATACTAAAAGCCAACTGTTGTACCTCATAAACACTATTTAAATTTCAGACTCTAATTACCTATTTACTTAATTTTTACCAGTAGTAAATATTTTATTTTATTGAAAAACAGCAAATTACGATACCAAAATAGTAAAAAAAAGTAATTAACCAAAGCGAATTTAACGTATAAATATAAATTACACACTTTTTTAAGAACTCTTTATAATTAATTTAACAAATTTGAAATTATAAAAAAAACGCACTGTTTTCACAGTGCGTTTTTTTTATAATTACTCCGTCCCAAATAGATGGTAAAGAAACTGAGTTTTATGCTTTACCCGCAGCGATTAAATTTAATGCTGAACCAGCAACGAACCAACCAATTTGTCCTTCGTTATAAGTGTGGTTAGCTAAGATTGTATCTTTACTTCCATCAGCATGAACGAATTCTAAGGTTAATGGTTTTCCTGGAGCGAAATCAACCAAATCTGTAAAATTGATCGTATCATCTTCTTGAATTTTATCATAATCCGCTTCATTATCAAATGTCAAGCCTAGTAAACCTTGTTTTTTAAGGTTTGTTTCATGAATACGAGCAAAAGATTTCACTAATACCGCATTTACGCCTAAAAAACGAGGCTCCATTGCAGCATGCTCACGAGAAGAACCTTCACCATAATTATGGTCACCCACAACTATAGATGGAACACCAGCCGCCTTGTAAGCACGAGCTACGGCAGGAACAGCGTCATAGGCTCCTGTCAATTGATTTTTAACCATATTTGTTTTTTGGTTGAATGCATTGATAGCACCAATCAACATATTATTTGAGATGTTATCTAAATGTCCACGGAAACGCAACCATGGTCCTGCCATAGAAATGTGATCTGTAGTACATTTTCCGAATGCTTTGATCAGCAATTTAGCACCTGCAATGTTTTTTCCGTCCCATGGAGTAAACGGAGCCAACAATTGCAAACGTTCTGAAGTTTCACTTACAGTTACTTCAACATTTGAACCATCGGCGGCTGGCTCTTGAAAACCTGCGTCTTCAGCATCAAATCCGTTTTTGGGTAATTCGTCACCTGTTGGCGCTTCCAACATCACTTCTTCGCCATCCTCATTAATTAAGGTATCAGTCAAAGGATTAAAACTTAAATCACCTGCAATTGCCATAGCTGTAACCAATTCAGGCGAACCTACGAAAGCCAATGTATTTGGGTTTCCATCCGCACGTTTAGAAAAGTTACGATTAAAAGAGTGAACAATGGTATTTCGTTCTTCTTTATCAGCCCCTTCTCTATCCCACATACCAATACATGGTCCGCAAGCATTTGCAAAGACCGTTGCACCAATTTTCTCGAAAGTATCAATAAAGCCGTCACGCTCGATTGTATAACGAACCACTTCAGAACCTGGAGTGATCGTGAATTTTGATTTCAATTTTAATTTTTTGTCGGTAACTTGTTTGGCTATAGAAGCTGCGCGAGCAATATCTTCATAAGAAGAGTTGGTGCAAGAACCAATCAAACCTACTTCGATTTTTAACGGCCAGTTATTTTTAATAGCTGCTTCTTTCATTTTAGAAATTGGTGTAGCCAAATCTGGTGTGAAAGGACCGTTTAAATGTGGTTCTAATTCTGAAAGGTTAATTTCGATAACTTGATCAAAATACAATTCAGGATTAGCGTAAACTTCAGCATCACCAGTTAAGTGTTCTGCTACTTTATCAGCGGCATCTGCCACATCGGTTCTATTAGTAGAACGCAAATAACGTCCCATAGAGGCATCATATCCAAATGTAGAAGTGGTTGCGCCAATTTCAGCACCCATATTACAGATTGTTCCTTTTCCAGTACAAGACATAGAGGTGGCACCTTCACCAAAATATTCAACTATAGCACCAGTTCCTCCTTTTACAGTAAGAATTCCAGCGACTTTAAGGATAACATCTTTTGGAGCTACCCAACCTGAAAGTTTACCCGTTAATTTAACTCCGATTAATTTAGGAAATTTTAGCTCCCACGCCATTCCTGACATTACATCTACCGCATCAGCACCACCTACACCGATAGCAACCATCCCTAAACCACCTGCATTTACAGTATGTGAATCGGTACCAATCATCATTCCCCCTGGGAATGCATAGTTCTCAAGAACTACTTGGTGAATAATTCCAGCTCCCGGTTTCCAAAAACCAATGCCATATTTATTTGACACCGATGAAAGAAAATCAAAAACCTCATTACTTTGGGTTTTTGCTCTTGCCAAATCGGTAACAGCATCAATTTTAGCTTGAATCAAGTGATCACAATGTACCGTTGTAGGAACTGCTACTTGAGACTTGCCGGCATGCATAAACTGTAACAACGCCATTTGTGCCGTTGCATCTTGGCAAGCTACTCGATCCGGAGAAAAATCTACATAATCAGTACCTCTTGCAAAAGTTTTAGACGGCATGCCATCCCAAAGGTGATTGTATAAAATTTTCTCAGTTAAAGTAAGTGGATGCCCCACAATTTCACGTGCTTTATCAACACGAGTTGCCATGTTGTCATACACTTTTTTAATCATTTCAATATCAAAAGCCATAATATATAGGTGTTTTTTGTTGTTGTATTTTAAACATGACAATATACAAAAAAAGCCCGAGTTTATAACTCAGGCTTCTTACTATATTTAATGAACAATCTTTAATTATCCAACTAATTGCTTATGCGGTGGCGCAAATTTAGTCAAGTTGATCCCTTTTACAGCAGCTTTATATTCTTCTATAGTAGGAGTTCTACCTAAGATTGTAGATAAAACTACAACAGGTGTTGACGAAAGTAAAGATTCTCCTTTTTTACCTTCAGTATCCTCAACAACTCTTCCTTGAAAAAGACGGGTAGATGTTGCCATTACAGTATCTCCTTTGGCTGCTTTTTCCTGATTACCCATACATAGGTTGCATCCTGGACGCTCTAAATACAACATTTTTTCATACGAAGTACGTGCTACTGCTTTAGGTACGTTATCATCAAATTCGAAACCTGAATATTTTTGTAAAATTTCCCAGTCACCTTCCTTTTTAAGCTCATCTACTATATTGTAAGTAGGAGGAGCTACAACTAGTGGCGCTTTGAACTCCACCTTACCTTGTTGCTCATCTATATTCTTAAGCATTTGAGCAAGAATTTTCATGTCGCCCTTGTGAACCATACAGGAACCAATGAAGCCAAGATCAACTTTTTTATCACCACCATAAAATGACAATGGTCTAATCGTATCGTGCGTATATCGTTTAGAAACATCAATGTTATTTACATCTGGATCTGCGATCATTGGCTCTGAAATCACATCAAGATCAACGACAACTTCAGCAAAATACTTAGCATCTGCATCTGGAGCCAATGCTGGTTTCTCTCCCGATTTGATTTCTGCTATTCGCTTATCAGCAATAGCAATCAAGCCTTTCAGAACTTGCGTTTTATTATCCATTCCTTTATCAATCATAATCTGGATTCTACCTTTTGCGATCTCTAATGATTCGATCAAAGTAGCGTCTTCAGAAATACAGATAGAAGCTTTCGCTTTCATCTCTGCAGTCCAATCCGTAAATGTAAATGATTGGTCAGCTGTAAGTGTACCAATATGTACCTCAATAACTCTACCTTGGAAAACGTTATCTCCTTTAAACTGATGAAGCATCTGAGATTGAGTAGCATGAACTACATCACGGAAGTCCATATATTCCTTCATCTCCCCTTTGAATGTTACCTTCACTGATTGCGGGATTGGCATAGAAGCCTCACCTGTAGCCAATGCAAGTGCAACAGTTCCTGAGTCAGCACCAAAAGCAACTCCTTTAGACATTCTTGTATGAGAGTCACCCCCAATAGTAATTGCCCAATCATCAACCGTAAGATCATTAAGCACTTTGTGTATAACATCAGTCATGGCAAGATATTCTCCTTTTGGGTCACGAGCGGTAATCAAACCGAAGTCGTTCATAAACTTCATTAATCTAGGGATATTTGCTTTTGACTTATTATCCCAAACTGAAGCAGTATGACAACCTGATTGGTATGCACCATCAACAATTGGAGAGATCACAGTTGCAGCCATAGACTCTAATTCCTGAGAAGTCATAAGACCAGTTGTATCCTGTGAACCTACTATATTTACTTCAACACGCACATCTGAACCAGCGTGTAACACTTTACCCGGAGTTGTTCCAACAGCGTTTTTATTGAATATTTTTTCTACTGCAGTAAGACCTTGTCCTTCTATAGAAATTTCTTTTGATGCAGCATATACTTGAGGGATATCTATGTTTAAAGTTTTAGCTGCAAATGTTTGTAGCTTTTTCCCGAATACAATAGCGTACGATCCACCCGCTTTAATAAACTCAACTTTTTGAGGAGTTAAAGATGCCGAAATATCGATCAATTCTTTTTCTCCGTGATAAAGTTTCTTTGTTTTTGTGTTAATAGTAAGAACGGTTCCAGTAGCAACAGAGTATACTTCTTCAAGAATAGATTCTCCAGCCTCATCAAGAACAGCATTCCCTTGTGCATCAAGCTTTTTAGCCCAGTTTTTAAGATCAATCCCAATTCCACCTGTAACTCCTACTGTAGTTAGGAAAATAGGCGAAATACCATTTGTACCAGCAATAATTGGAGCAATATTGATAAATGGAACATAAGGACTTGCTTTTTTACCTGTCCATAACGCCACGTTGTTTACACCTGACATTCTTGATGATCCTACTCCCATAGTACCTCTTTCAGCGATTAACATAACGCTCTTATCTGGATTCGCTTCTGCCAATGCTTTGATGTCATCTTGTGCTTCAGGAGAAATCAAACATTTACCATGAAGTTCACGATCTGATCTTGAATGCGCTTGGTTTCCTGGAGAAAGTAAATCAGTTGAAATATCCCCTTCGCCAGCAATATACGTGATCACCTTAATTTCTTCTGCTATTTCAGGCAATTTCGTGAAGAACTCAGCTTGTGCGTAGCTCTCTAGAATTCCTTTAACTATTGGATTACCATTCTTGAACGCCTCTTCTAAACGATCTGTGTCGGCTTCGTAAAGAAAAACTTGTGTCTTTAAAACGGCTGCAGCTTCTTTAGCAATAGCTAAGTCAGCATCTAAAGCCAAATCAAGTAAAACTTCAACAGAAGTTCCCCCTTTCATATGTGATAACAATTCTAAAGCAAAAGCAGGCGTGATTTCAGTAACTACTGATTCCCCTAGAATGATTTCCTTCAAAAATTTAGCTTTAACACCAGCTGCAGGAGTAGTACCGGGTACAACATTATAAATAAAGAAGTCAAGAGAATCAGCTCTATCCTTGTTCTCCAAATCTTTAATTTGCGAAATGATTTCGCTTAGTAATTCAGCTCCATCAATTGGCTTGGGGTTAAGCCCTTGTTGCTTTCTTTTTTCAATCTCTTGAATGTAATCCTTATAAGTATTCATATTAGAAGTATTTTTCAATTTTTATAGCCGAATCCATTGATAATTTCAATGCCAAAAACCATAATATATAAGCTATTTGTTTTTTTGTGCGGCAAATTTAAGGCTTTAAGCTGAGATTTGAAAAAATTTAATGGAAGTACGCTTTTCAAAAATAATTATTATCTAATACTTAATTTTAATGCGCATAATTGATAAAACACAAAAAATTTAACGTTTTTATAATTAATCCGTAATTAATTATTTGCATAAGTATACTTTATAAAATGCAAAAATCTTATCCATTAAGAAAACGTTGTAGTTATATTCAAAATTGAAGTGTAAAACAACTGAAAAAATCATTTTAAAGTAACTTTGCAATAATCATTTCTTCAGATATCCCCTCAGCATCTGCTTTATAGTTCTTGATAATTCTATGACGAAGTATTCCTACAGAAACTGCTTTTACATCTTCGATATCTGGCGAAAACTTTCCATTGAAAGCGGCATGTGCTTTGGCTGCTAAAATTAGATTTTGCGACGCTCGTGGCCCAGCTCCCCAATCAAGGTAACTTTTGACATAATCATTAGACAAAATGTTATCGGGACGTGTTTTACTTACTAAGGTCACCGCATATTCAATAACATTGTCTGCTACCGGAATTCTGCGTATCAAGGCTTGAAAATCGATAATCTCTTGTGCTGTAAATAACGGGTTGATCGTATTGAAAGTATCTGAAGTAGTTCGTTTTACCACTTGAACTTCTTCATCAAAAGAAGGATATTCTAGTTTTATAGCAAACATAAAACGGTCTAATTGTGCTTCTGGCAAAGGATAGGTACCTTCCTGCTCAATAGGGTTTTGAGTCGCCAAAACAAAATAAGGAAGATCCAATTTATAGTTTTCGCCAGCAATGGTAACCGAACGTTCCTGCATGGCTTCTAACAGCGCCGCCTGCGTTTTCGGGGGAGTCCTATTGATTTCATCTGCGAGGATTATATTCGAAAAAATAGGTCCTTTCAAGAATTTAAATTGACGGTTTTCGTCTAATATTTCACTTCCTAATATATCTGACGGCATCAAATCCGGTGTAAACTGGATTCTTTTGAAATCAAGCCCCAAAGCTTGCGCCAGAGTGTTCACCATTAAAGTTTTGGCTAATCCAGGGACTCCTACCAAAAGTGCATGACCCCCAGAAAAAATACAAAGCAATATCTGATCTACCACTCTGTCCTGACCAACAATAATTTTTGCGATTTCGCTTTTTAAATCATTCCGCTTTTTAACTAGATTATGTATTGCAGCTACGTCAGACATTTTATAAATATTTTAAATTAAAAAAGAGTTATCTCTATGAAATCATAAAGCTAACTCTTTTTATCTATTCTATTTAACAGAAATTATTTTTTCACCCAATTATTAGTAAAATCACATTCTCTATACTCCCCAAGGATTTTTATGTATGTTTCCTTTATTTTTTCATCAAACCATTTCCCTATGGCTTTGATTTGTTTTTCCTTTAGTGCTAATTCTTTGATTTTAATATAGTCCGTGGCATAGTCTGCCGTATGCTCATTTATCCTATTGGCTACCGTAATAAGCTTAAAACTTTTCTTACCATTTTCATCCGTATCCAATATAGGCTGAGATATTGCATCGTCTTTTAAATTTGAAACTTGGCCATAAAGACTAGGATCCATTTTTGTTAATTCAAACCGAGTATCTTGAGTTTTTGGATTAATCAAAACTCCCCCATTTGCTCTAGTCTCCTTTTGATCAGACTCTGTTCTAGCAGCATTAGCAAAAGTTATTTCTTTATTTACAATCTTATTTCTAATCAAAGTTATTTTCTCTTTGGCTTCGTTTAAGGCATCTTCTGTCACTGATGACGTCAATAATATATGACGCAACTCAATTTCTTGTCCCCTTATCTTTTCCACATAAATGATATGAAAACCAAAATCAGTTTCAAAAGGAGCTGAAATTTCACCTTCTTGTAAACTAAAAGCCACATCTTTGAACTCTTTTACAAATGGTGTCTTTCGATTCATTTTATAATATCCCCCATTAGAACTCGAACCAGGGTCTTTAGAATACAAAACAGCTTTGGTCGCAAAACTTGAGCCCTCTTGAATTTCTTTCTTGAATTGGTTCAACTTATCAATTACTTTTTGTTTCTCTTCATCAGAAACTTTGGGAGTCACAACAATTTGTGCTACTTCCATTTCTGCTCCAAAAAGAGGTAATTCATCTTTAGGTATTGTTTTGAAAAAATTGCGAACCTCTTCAGGCGTAATTTCAACTTCTCCAATAATCTTTTTTTGCATTTCTGAAGTTAATTTCTGCTCTTTTAAAATGTCAAAGAAATAGCTTCTAAATTCTTCCTCTGAACTTTTATTATAGTAGTTAACTACTTTTTCTATAGAACCTATTTGACCTACCATGTAACTTACCCTGTCTTCCAGCATACCTTTCACTTCTGAGTCTGTAACCTTAATACTGTCCTGAATCGCCTGATGAGCATACAGTTTGTCTTCTAATAGTTTTCCTAGCATTTGACATCTAGTAATGTCCTTTATTGAGCCCCCTTGACTTGAAATCTCCAAGTATGACTTGTCAATATCCGAATCTAAAATAATATAGTCCCCCACAGTAGCGACGATACCGTCTATTTTCTGTCTTTGACTCGTTTGAGTTTTCTTTACAGGAGCAATCACGCTGTCTTTGATTATTTCTTGTGAGCTGGCGATGGTACTTGAAAACAGTAAAAGAAAAAATATTAATGCAATTCTATTATTTACTGACTTCATTTGTATTTTTTTTAAAGGCATTATTTAAAGTTTATATTTTATTGTAAGTATCTTTTTTAACCTAAAAGATTTGATTGATACAGTATCAATCTAGATGGCCAAATATACACCATAAGTATCAAGAAATAAAACTGTTTTGACAAACTTATCTCAAAGTTAAAGCGAACAAAAATAACAATTCAATTATATAATACAACTTTCCTTAGTACTATTAACATAAAATTATAAGCCCTTTAGTTAATCGTCTCCTTTCCGTAATTACTATAGGCATTTACTTTAGCTAACAAGTTCTAATTCGCGACTTTACAAATTAAAAAAAGGAACCAAACCTTAACAGTATCTTGTATCAGGCAATCGGGTCGTTTATAACTTTTACTAACGACTACGAGAATAAAAATCACTTTCTTATACCCTTTATAATATGAAGCCACCTATGCCATATACAAAAAGCCCCATCAGTCTAAATGATATGCAACGATTAGGAACCATCTAAATAAGTGGAGCTGTCTTAAAACAAAGCAGATATGTTTTTATTAGCATATATAAATAGTACTTTTGCAAACTATTTATAAGATACATGAGCTTTTTAAAAGAAATACAAAGAAGAAGAACTTTCGGAATTATCTCGCATCCCGATGCAGGTAAAACAACACTTACAGAAAAACTCCTCCTTTTTGGTGGTGCCATTCAAGAAGCAGGTGCTGTAAAAAACAATAAAATAAAAAAAGGAGCTACGAGCGATTTCATGGAAATTGAACGTCAGAGAGGGATTTCTGTTTCCACTTCCGTTTTAGCGTTTAATTATAAAGAAAAGAAAATAAATATCCTTGATACTCCTGGGCACAAGGATTTTGCAGAAGACACGTTTAGGACATTAACTGCAGTTGATAGTGTCATCGTCGTCATTGATGTCGCAAAAGGGGTCGAAGAGCAGACAGAGAAATTAGTCTCAGTATGTAGAATGCGTAAAATCCCTATAATCATTTTCATAAATAAAATGGATCGTGAAGGAAAAGATGCTTTTGATTTAATGGATGAAGTGGAACAGAAACTGGGCCTAACTGTTACTCCTCTTAGTTTCCCAATAGGAATGGGATATGATTTTCAAGGGATTTATAATTTATGGGAACAAAACATAAATTTATTTAGTGGTGACAACCGCAAGAATATCGAGGAAACTATTGCTTTTTCGGATGTGCAAAATCCAGAACTAGAAACAATAATTGGTCAAAAACCAGCCGACACACTAAGGGAAGAATTAGAATTGATTGACGAAGTTTATCCTAAATTTGATCGTCAGGATTACCTAGACGGAAAATTGCAGCCAGTATTCTTTGGTTCAGCGTTGAATAATTTTGGCGTTCGAGAACTATTGGATTGCTTTGTTTCTATAGCTCCATCACCAAGACCAAAAGAATCTGAAACTAGATTAGTCGATCCTAAAGAAGAAAAGATGTCGGGATTTGTGTTTAAAATACACGCAAACATGGATCCTAAACATAGAGACCGATTAGCCTTTATTAAAATTGTTTCTGGAACTTTTGAAAGAAATAAACCTTATTACCACGTACGCCTTAAAAAGAATTTAAAATTCTCAAGTCCAAACGCATTTTTTGCCGAGAAAAAGGAAATAGTAGACATCTCATATCCAGGTGACATTGTAGGTCTTCATGATACAGGAAATTTCAAAATTGGAGATACCTTAACTGAAGGAGAAATCATGAGCTTTAAAGGCATTCCAAGTTTCTCTCCGGAGCATTTTAGATACATTAATAATGCCGACCCAATGAAGGCCAAGCAGCTAGACAAAGGTATTGACCAGCTAATGGACGAAGGTGTTGCCCAGTTATTTGTATTAGAAATGAACAACAGAAAAATCATCGGTACGGTCGGTGCTCTTCAATATGAAGTTATACAATATCGCTTAGAGCACGAGTATGGCGCAAAATGTACCTACGAAAACTTCCCTGTACATAAAGCTTGCTGGGTAAAACCTGACGATTCTAAAAGTAATGAGTTTAAAGAATTTCGAAGGATAAAACAAAAGTACTTAGCCCATGATAAATATGGCCAATTAGTATTTCTTGCCGACTCAGATTTTACTATTCAAATGACGCAAAATAAATATCCTAATGTAAAACTATTTTTTACATCAGAATTCGATTAAACCGTTAGAAAATACAGCATAAAAAAAACGCTAATTTAAAAACTAGCGTTTTTTTTGTGCCTATAAAAGAATAAACTAGTTCGTATTTAAGATAATGCGCTTTCAAAATTAACGGCTTTCTTTAAAAAAGCTTTGATAAGTATACGATTTGGCGCTAAACCAGTAGTCATTATTTTTTTCTTTGTATTTGATCCTTCTGTTGAAATTGTACTATTAGGATCCTGTTTCGAGCCCATAAACCACAAAACGAAATCCATATTAGAACTTGAGGTACTTTCTTCCTTTGCATCACTAGCAATTTCGGTCGTATTTGAGATAACAATTTTCTTTTCCTTTTCTTGGCCAAAGACAGAAACATTGCACAACATTACAATACCAAACATAAATAGTATGCTCATGCTTTTTAGGGTGTTGTCTATATTTGAAAAATAACTCATAGATGATTTTATTTTATTAAACGACAACTACGTATCATTTATTTGTCACAAAAATATATCAATAATACACCACTGTAAAATCTTTCCGATGAATAACTTCATTACCTGTTAAACAGTCAAAACAGTTATAAAAGATCACCTGAACTCCATGAAAAGGCAAAAGAATAACTACTCATGAAGCAAGCTTCCTTACTTTTTAAATGCCATAAAAAAAGGCTCCATTTCTGGAGCCTTCTCTGTAAAATTATGCTTGTCCCGGGGGACCAAAATTAAGAGGAACAGGAGGTTGTTCAGTATCTTTAATTTCGCCATAAGCGAGTTCAAAACGGTGAATATTTTCTCCTATCGCCTTTAATAATCTTTTGGCATGTTGTGGCGTCAAGACAATTCTTGATTTCACTTTGGCCTTGGGAATACCAGGCATGATACTTACAAAATCTAAAACAAACTCAGATGATGAATGATTGATTATGGCTAAATTGGAATAAATCCCTTCAGCTATCTTTTCATCCAGTTCAATGTTAATTTGTTCTTGTTGTTGTTTAGAATTACTCATGTCTTAATAGATATATTCCTCTTTATTTGCCATCATATCATTATAATCTTCTTTTGAACCTACAATCGTGTGATCATATTCTCTCATACCAGTACCGGCAGGAATTCTATGACCTACAATTACATTTTCCTTCAATCCTTCCAAATAGTCAATTTTACCTGCAACAGCAGCTTCATTTAACACTTTAGTTGTTTCTTGGAAAGAAGCAGCAGAAATAAATGATTTCGTTTGAAGTGACGCTCTCGTAATTCCTTGTAAAACAGGAGTTCCAGTTGCAGTGATTACCTCACGAGCCACAACGATATTTTTATCCGTACGTTTCAAAAGAGAATTTTCATCACGCAACTCACGAGGCGAAATAATTTGACCTTCTTTTAAGTTAACAGAATCACCAGCGTCTTCAATTACTTTCATGCCATACAACTTATCATTCTGGAAGATAAAGTCTTTAGTATGAATCAATTGATCTTCTAAGAATAATGTATCCCCTGGATCTTGTACTCTAACCTTACGCATCATTTGACGTATTACTACCTCAAAGTGCTTATCGTTAATTTTCACCCCTTGCAAACGGTATACTTCTTGAATTTCATTAACCAAATACTGTTGAACAGCAGCTGGTCCCTTAATTCTCAAGATATCTTCCGGAGTGATTGCCCCGTCAGACAAAGGAACACCTGCTCTAACGAAGTCATTCTCTTGAACAAGAATTTGACTTGAAAGTTTTACTAAGTATTTCTTAACCTCACCAAATTTGGACTCAATTATAATCTCACGGTTACCTCTTTTGATTTTTCCAAAAGAAACAACACCATCAATTTCTGAAACCACGGCTGGATTTGAAGGATTACGAGCTTCTAAAAGCTCAGTAATTCTTGGTAAACCTCCTGTAATATCTCCTGATTTAGAAGAACGACGTGGAATTTTCACCAATACTTTACCTGCCTTAATTTTCTCACCGTTTTCAACCATTAAGTGGGCTCCAACTGGTAAGTTGTAAGAACGGATCAATTCATTGTCTTTACCGTAAACCAGTAAAGTTGGAATCAATTTTTTAGCTCTAGACTCAGAAATTACTTTTTCTTGGAAACCAGTTTGCTCATCAATTTCAACCATGTAAGATTGACCTTGCTCTAATTCTTCATAAGCAATTTTACCAGTAAATTCAGAAACGATAACTCCATTATATGGATCCCACTTACAGATCACAGCACCTTTTTCAACAGACTGACCGTCTTTTACAAAGATATTTGAACCATAAGGGATATTATGTGTGTTTAATAAGATACCTGTTTTAGCATCAACTAATTTTAACTCAGTTGAACGAGAAACAACAACATCAACAGCGTTTCCATCACTATCTTCTCCTTTAACAGTTTTTAAATCATCAATTTCCAACTTACCGTTAAATTTAGTAACGATGCTAGACTCTTCAGAAATACCACCCGCAACACCTCCAACGTGAAAGGTACGTAATGTTAACTGTGTACCTGGTTCTCCAATAGACTGTGCTGCAATTACACCAACTGCTTCACCTCTTTGCGTCATTTTACCTGTAGCTAGGTTTCTACCGTAACATTTCGCACAAATTCCTTTTAGGGCTTCACAAGTTAATGGAGAACGAACTTCAACTTTCTCGATAGGAGAAGCTTCGATCGCTTTCATGATAACTTCAGTAATTTGTTGTCCTGATTGGATTAACACTTCATTAGTTAAAGGATTTATTACGTCTTGCAATGCAACACGTCCTAAGATTCTTTCCCCTAAAGATTCAACTATTTCTTCATTCTTTTTCAATGCTGAAACTTCAACACCTCTCAATGTTCCACAATCTTCGATGTTAACAATAACATCTTGAGAAACATCATGTAATCTTCTTGTTAAATATCCTGCATCGGCAGTTTTCAAAGCCGTATCCGCAAGACCTTTACGCGCACCGTGAGTAGAGATAAAGTACTCAAGGATAGAAAGACCCTCTTTAAAGTTAGAAAGAATCGGGTTTTCAATAATTTCACCACCACCAGCAGTAGATTTTTTAGGCTTAGCCATCAAACCACGCATACCAGTTAACTGACGAATTTGTTCCTTGGAACCCCTCGCTCCAGAATCAAGCATCATATACACCGAGTTGAAACCTTGTTGGTCTTCTCTAATGTTTTTCATTGCCAACTCTGTCAATTGAGCATTTGCAGAAGTCCATACATCAATAACTTGGTTGTAACGCTCGTTATTTGTAATAAGACCCATGTTATAATTTGTAGAGATGCCTTCAACTTGCTCTCTTGCATCTGCTATTAATTTAGGTTTTTGCTCTGGAATTCTAATATCACCCAATGAGAATGACAATCCACCTCTAAAGGCAAATTTGTAACCCATGTCTTTCATATTATCCAAGAAGGCAGCCGTTTCAGGTACACTAGTCGCGTTTAATACGTGACCAATAATATCTCTTAGGTTTTTCTTAGTTAATACGTCATTGACATAACCTGCTGCTTCTGGTACTACTTCATTAAAGATAACACGTCCAGCCGTTGTTTGAATAATTTTATAAACCAATTCTCCAGCTTCATTAAAATCTTTTGCTCTAATTTTCACACGAGCATTCAATTCTAACTTACCTTCATTCAAAGCAATATTTACTTCTTCCGCTGAGTAAAAAGTAATGTCCTCACCTAAAATCTTATGCTCTGGAGTAGACAAACGTTCTTTGGTCATATAATATAGACCTAAAACCATGTCTTGAGAAGGTACCGTAATTGGCGCACCATTTGCAGGATTCAGAATATTATGAGAAGCCAACATTAACAATTGTGCTTCAAGGATGGCTTCTGGTCCTAATGGTAAATGTACCGCCATTTGATCCCCATCAAAATCCGCATTAAATGCAGTACAAACTAAAGGGTGCAATTGGATTGCTTTTCCTTCAATTAATTTTGGTTGGAATGCTTGGATACCTAATCTGTGCAAAGTAGGGGCACGATTCAGTAATATAGGGTGACCCTTAATCACATTTTCAAGGATATCCCAAACTACAGGCTCTTTTTTGTCTATTATTTTTTTGGCTGATTTAACTGTTTTTACAATTCCTCTTTCAATCAATTTACGGATAACGAAAGGTTTGTAAAGCTCAGCTGCCATATCTTTAGGGATACCACATTCGAACAATTTCAATTCAGGACCAACAACAATTACCGAACGAGCGGAATAATCCACACGTTTTCCAAGTAAGTTTTGACGGAAACGTCCTTGCTTACCTTTAAGGGAATCAGATAATGATTTTAAGGGTCTGTTTGATTCTGTTTTTACTGCAGAAGCCTTACGTGTATTGTCAAATAATGAATCTACTGATTCTTGCAACATACGCTTTTCGTTTCTCAAGATAACTTCTGGAGCTTTGATCTCCATTAATCTTTTCAAACGGTTATTACGAATAATTACTCGACGGTATAAGTCATTTAGATCTGAAGTCGCAAAACGACCACCATCAAGAGGTACAAGAGGACGCAATTCCGGCGGTATAACTGGTACCACTTTCATAATCATCCATTCTGGACGATTCTCACGGTTCAAGTTAGACTCACGGAAAGATTCAACAACTTGTAATCTTTTTAATGCTTCAGTTTTACGTTGCTTAGACGTTTCATTGTTTGCTTTATGTCTTAACTCATAAGACAATTCGTCAAGATCTATTCGAGCTAATAAGTCCATAATACATTCTGCTCCCATTTTGGCAACAAATTTATTAGGATCAAAATCATCAAGATATTGATTGTCGTCAGGAAGAGTATCTAATATATTCAAATATTCTTCTTCAGTTAAGAAATCTAATCTTTGTACTGATTCACCTTCTCCATTTTTGGCAATACCTGCTTGAATAACTACATATCTTTCGTAGTAGATAATCATATCTAATTTCTTAGACGGAAGACCAAGTATGTAACCAATCTTGTTTGGAAGAGAACGGAAATACCAGATATGAGCAATTGGCACAACAAGATTGATGTGACCTACTCTATCTCTACGTACTTTTTTCTCAGTGACTTCAACACCACAACGGTCACAAATGATTCCTTTGTAACGGATTCTTTTGTATTTTCCACAAGCACATTCAAAGTCCTTAACTGGTCCGAAAATTCTTTCGCAGAAGAGACCATCACGTTCTGGTTTGTGTGTTCTGTAATTAATAGTTTCTGGCTTCAATACTTCACCTCTTGATTCTTTCAAGATGGCTTCAGGAGACGAAAGTCCTATCGAAATTTTGTTGAACCTTTTTACAGGATTCTTATCTTTATTATTATTTCTATTATTCATCATAGTTTTTACTATTGATCTATTAGCAATTGAAAATTGGTTTTAGACTCATGATTTAATGGACGTTATTAAGCGAATCGCTCAAAAAAACTCATTTAATCATTAAGCTACTTCCTCGGGTTACTTCTCTAAACTTTAATGAATTTATTAAAGCGCTATTTACAAAACCTATTGGTTTAAATAAAAAATCGGAACGGGTTACGAGTATAAATCTTAAAAACTCTTAAAAATGAGTAATCAGTTTTCAGATATTACTACCTGAAAACTGACAACTACAAACTATTTTTATTCTTCTAATCTAATGTCTAATCCAAGACCTTTCAATTCATGCATCAATACATTGAACGATTCAGGTAATCCTGGTTCTGGCATAGACTCTCCTTTTACGATTGCTTCGTAAGTTTTAGCTCTACCAATAACGTCATCAGACTTAACTGTTAAGATTTCTCTTAGTGTACTTGATGCTCCATAAGCCTCAAGTGCCCAAACTTCCATCTCTCCAAAACGTTGTCCACCGAATTGCGCTTTACCACCAAGTGGTTGTTGCGTAATCAATGAGTACGGTCCTATTGAACGTGCGTGCATCTTGTCATCAACCATATGTCCTAATTTCAACATATAGATAACTCCAACAGTAGCCGCTTGATGGAAACGCTCTCCAGTTCCACCATCATAAAGATGTGTATGTCCAAAACGTGGTATTCCAGCTTCGTCAGTCAATTCATTAATTTGGTCAAGAGAAGCACCATCAAAAATCGGAGTAGCAAATTTTCTACCCAAGTTTTGTCCAGCCCAACCTAATACCGTCTCATAAATTTGACCGATGTTCATACGTGAAGGTACACCTAATGGGTTCAACACGATATCAACTGGCGTTCCGTCTTCAAGGAAAGGCATGTCTTCGTGACGAACGATTCTTGCAACAATACCTTTGTTACCGTGACGTCCAGCCATTTTATCCCCAACTTTCAACTTACGTTTTTTGGCAATATATACTTTAGCTAATTTCAAAATTCCAGCAGGCAATTCATCACCTACAGTAATCGTGAATTTCTCTCTACGTAATCCACCTTGTAAATCGTTCAATTTAATTTTATAGTTATGAATTAAATCATTAACCATTTTATTAGTCGCATCATCAGCAACCCATTGACCTTTACTTAAGTGAGCAAAATCTTCAACAGCGTTAAGCATTTTCTGAGTGTATTTTTTACCTTTTGGTAAAACTTCTTCACCCAAATCATTCATTACACCTTGAGATGTTTTACCGTTAACGATTAAGAAAAGTTTCTCAATTAATTTGTCTTTTAATTCAACAAATTTAACTTCAAATTCCATTTCTAAAGCGCCTAAAGCATCTTTATCTTGCGTACGTTTGCGCTTATCTTTTACTGCTCTTGCGAACAATTTTTTGTCTAGAACCACACCATGTAAAGAAGGAGAAGCTTTCAATGAAGCATCTTTTACATCACCTGCTTTATCCCCGAAGATTGCACGAAGCAATTTTTCTTCTGGAGTAGGATCTGATTCCCCTTTTGGAGTAATTTTTCCGATAAGAATGTCACCAGGTTTAACCTCAGCTCCAATTCGAATCATACCATTTTCATCTAAATCTTTAGTAGCTTCTTCAGAAACGTTTGGTATATCATTTGTAAGTTCCTCGTTACCTAATTTAGTATCTCTCACTTCCAATGAATAATCATCAACGTGAATAGAAGTAAAAATATCGTCACGCACCACTTTTTCAGAAATAACAATGGCATCCTCGAAGTTATACCCTTTCCATGGCATAAATGCAACTTTTAGGTTTCTACCTAAAGCTAATTCACCATTTTGAGTAGCATATCCTTCAGATAACACTTGTCCAAGAACCACTCTGTCTCCTCTTCTTACGATAGGCTTAAGGTTGATACTTGTACCTTGATTGGTTTTTCTAAATTTAATCAGATTGTATGTTTTCTCATCAGAGTCAAAACTAACCATTCTTTCTTCTTCAGAACGATCGTATTTGATTGTGATTATATTTGCATCTACATATTCAATAACTCCATCTCCTTCAGCGTTAATTAAAACTCTAGAATCAGAAGCAACTTGACGCTCTAAACCAGTTCCAACAATTGGAGCTTCAGGACGAATTAATGGTACGGCCTGACGCATCATGTTAGATCCCATTAAGGCTCTATTCGCATCATCATGTTCTAAGAAAGGAATCAAAGAAGCTGAAATCGAAGCAATTTGATTTGGAGCAACATCTGCATAATCAACTTTTATAGGGTCAATTACTGGGAAATCACCTTCCATTCTCGCAATTACATTCTCAGCGGTAATTTTTCCGGAATCATCCATCTTAATATTCGCCTGAGAAATCAACATTCCTTCTTCTTCTTCAGCACTTAAGTAAATTGGAGTAGAAGTTAAATCTACAACTCCGTTAGTTACTTTGCGGTAAGGTGTTTCGATGAAACCCATTCCATTTACTTTAGCATAAACTCCAAGAGAAGATATCAAACCAATGTTTGGTCCCTCTGGTGTTTCAATAGGACATAAACGTCCGTAGTGCGTATAGTGAACATCACGAACCTCAAATCCAGCTCTCTCTCTCGAAAGTCCACCTGGTCCTAGCGCAGATAATCTTCTTTTGTGCGTAATCTCTGCAAGTGGATTCGTTTGATCCATAAACTGAGACAATTGGTTAGTACCAAAGAAAGAGTTAATAACAGACGATAATGTTTTAGCATTGATCAAATCTATTGGTGTAAACACCTCGTTATCTCTAACGTTCATACGTTCTCTAATTGTTCTAGCCATACGCGCTAAACCAACACCGAATTGCTGTGACAATTGTTCTCCAACTGTTCTAACACGACGGTTTGATAAGTGATCAATATCATCAATATCTGCTTTCGCATTGATTAATTCGATCAAGTATTTTACGATGGTAATGATATCTTCTTTGGTAAGCACTTGCTTTTCCATTGGAGTATCTAAACCAAGTTTTTTGTTAATTCTATAACGACCTACTTCACCTAAGTTGTAACGTTGGTCAGAGAAAAACAATTTATCTATAATACCACGAGCAGTTTCTTCATCAGGCGGTTCTGCATTACGCAATTGTCTGTAAATATGCTCAACGGCTTCTTTTTCAGAATTAGTTGGATCCTTCTGTAACGTATTATGGATTATAGAATAATCAACTTGATTATTATCCTCCTTATGCAACAAAATAGATTTAACGTTAGAATCGATGATTTCCTCAACATTATCTTTATCGATAACGGTATCTCTATCAAGGATGATTTCGTTACGTTCGATAGAAACTACCTCACCAGTGTCTTCATCTACAAAATCTTCATGCCATGTATTTAAAACACGTGCAGCTAATTTTCTACCGATATATTTTTTAAGTCCTGTTTTCGATACTTTAATTTCTTCCGCAAGATCAAATATCTCTAGGATATCCTTGTCTCTTTCGAAACCTATAGCACGGAATAAAGTAGTAACAGGCAGTTTTTTCTTTCTGTCGATATAAGCGTACATTACGCTATTGATATCTGTTGAAAATTCTATCCAAGAACCTTTAAAAGGAATAACTCTCGCAGAATATAATTTTGTTCCATTTGCATGGAATGACTGTCCAAAGAAAACACCTGGAGATCTATGCAGCTGAGAAACAACCACACGTTCGGCACCATTGATAACAAAAGTACCACTAGGCGTCATGTAAGGAATAGTACCAAGATACACATCTTGTACAATGGTCTCAAAATCTTCGTGCTCCGGATCTGTACAATATAGTTTTAACCTTGCTTTTAAAGGTACACTATGTGTAAGCCCTCTTTCTATACATTCTTGAATTGTATAACGTGGTGGATCTACAAAGTAGTCAAGGAATTCCAATACAAAATTATTTCTTGTATCTGTAATTGGAAAATTTTCCATGAAGGTGTTATAAAGTCCTTCATTGCCTCTTTCGTCAGATTTAGTTTCTAGTTGAAAAAAATCTTGAAAAGATTTAACCTGTACGTCCAGAAAATCCGGATAGTCAGGAATATTTTTTGTAGAGGCAAAATTCAATCTTTCAGTCTGATTTGTTATCATCAATGGACAAAATTTTGATTAAAAAAGTAATTTTTTGTGTATAAATATTATTTATACTTTTCTTTTACTACCATTACATCTTTAAAAACCAATTTAAGATAACTACTTTCTTATTATCTGTTAATTTTTTTTCCTCGTAATGGGTAAAATGAACTTGATATTAAAGACTATTTTGCAGCAAAACAAGATAGACTTTAGTTATACGAAAAATGGTTTAGGTCTTTGGATGTGCATCCAAGACCTAAACCGTATTCCCTAAACTGAGTTAAACTATTTAAGCTCAACTACAGCTCCAGCTTCTTCTAAAGATTTTTTAAGACCTTCAGCCTCTTCTTTAGATACACCTTCTTTAACATTTGACGGAGCAGAATCAACTACATCTTTAGCTTCTTTCAAACCTAAACCTGTAAGTTCTTTTACCATTTTCACAACTGCTAATTTAGAAGCACCAGCTTCTTTCAATACAACTGTAAATTCTGTTTGAACCTCTTCTGCAGCAGCGTCGCCACCACCCGAAACTACTACAGCTGCAGCAGCTGGTTCGATTCCGTACTCATCTTTTAATATTGTTGCTAATTCGTTAACTTCTTTTACAGTTAAATTAACTAATTGTTCTGCGAATTGTTTCAAATCTGCCATTTTTTCTATCGTTTTAAAATGATTTGTAAAATTATATTTTGTTTATTGTGCGCATTGTAAATAATAAGAACTGAGATAAACTCTGTTTTTATTATGCCTCTTCTTCAACTGCCTCTTCTTTGGCAAATTGATTTTGAAGAGCAGAAATAACTCTTTGTGCTGGTGATTGAAGTAATCCAATGATTTCGCCAATAAGTTCTTCTCTTGATTTGATAGTTGCCAACGCATCTAACTGGTCATCTCCAATATAAACTTCCGCATTGATATAAGCACCCTTTAAAAGTGGCTTAGTTGATTTCTTACGGAAATCTTTTATTATCTTTCCAGGTGCGTTTGCGATCTCTGATGTGAATATAGCGCTGTTACCAGTCAAAACTGACGGTAAGTCACCATATTCATTTTCAGAAGCTGCCATTGCTTTTACAAGCAAAGTGTTTTTTACTACCTCTAATTTAATATTTGCTTTGAAACAAGCTCTCCTCAACTTTGAAGTTGTATCTGCATTTAGTCCTGAAATATCTGCTATGTAAACAATATTTGTACCAGCTAACTGTGCAGTTAATTCTTCAATCGCGATTGATTTTTCTTCTCTAGTCATACTAAAAATTATTAACTACCAATTATACTGCTTTTGGGTCTAATGCAATAGCAGGACTCATAGTGCTTGTAAGGTATATACTTTTAATGTACACTCCTTTAGCCGCAGTTGGTTTAAGTTTGATTAATGTTTGAATAATTTCGTGTGCATTTTCAACAATTTGCTCCGTTCCAAAAGAAACTTTACCAATTCCTGCATGTACAATACCAGTTTTATCAACTTTGAAATCGATTTTACCAGCTTTTACCTCTTGAACAGCTTTTGCAACATCCATAGTTACAGTACCTGTTTTAGGGTTAGGCATTAAACCTCTAGGTCCTAATATACGACCTAATGGACCTAATTTACCCATAACGCTTGGCATAGTGATGATTACATCAACATCTGTCCAACCCGCTTTAATCTTCGCTAAATAGTCGTCAAGACCTACATAGTCAGCTCCGGCTGCCAAAGCTTCTGCTTCTTTGTCTGGAGTAACTAATGCCAATACTTTAACGTCTTTACCAGTTCCATGAGGCAATGTTACCACACCTCTCACCATTTGATTTGCTTTTCTTGGATCTACACCCAATCGAACTGCGATATCAACAGACTCGTCAAACTTTGCAGAAGCAACTACTTTTATTAATGCCGCAGCATCTTTTAGAGAGTATACTTTGTTTTTGTCAATCTTTGAAGCAGCCTCTTTTTGCTTTTTTGTTAATTTTGCCATTTCTTTCTTTTAATTAAAAAGGAGAGTCTCCTGATACAGTTATACCCATAGACTTAGCTGTCCCAACAACCATACTCATCGCAGCTTCTGTTGTGAACGCATTTAAGTCAGGCATCTTGTCTTCAGCAATAGCTCTAATTTGTTCCCAAGTAACACTAGCTACTTTTTTACGATTAGGCTCTCCAGAACCTGATTTTAGCTTTGCAGCTTCCATTAACTGAACAGCTGCAGGCGGAGTTTTAACAACAAATTCAAATGATTTGTCTTTATACACAGTAATCTGTACTGGGCATATTTTGCCGGCTTTATCCTGAGTTCTAGCATTGAATTGCTTACAGAACTCCATGATGTTTACACCAGCAGCTCCTAAAGCAGGTCCAACCGGTGGCGATGGATTCGCAGCACCTCCCTTAACTTGTAGTTTAACTACTTTACTAATTTCTTTAGCCATTTTTTAAAAAATTTAACATCACAATCATTGGAAGCGATTGTAATGGAATTATATGTAACAAAATATTATACTTTTTCAACTTGCATAAACCCTAACTCCAAAGGTGTCTTTCTTCCGAAAATTTTCACCATCACTTCTAGTTTACGCTTTTCTTCATTAATTTTCTCAACCGTTCCGTTAAAACCGTTAAAAGGACCATCAACAACCTTAATTGTTTCACCAATATTAAATGGTATCGACCGAGTATCTGCATTAACGGCTAACTCATCTACTTTACCTAACATTCTGTTTACCTCTGATTGCCTTAAAGGAACTGGCTCCCCGCCTTTAGTTTCACCTAGAAAGCCGATAACACTAGTCACAGACTTAATAATATGAGGTATTTCTCCTACTAGATTCGCTTCAATCATAACATAACCAGAAAAATAAACTTTTTCCTTGATCAGTTTTTTACCATCTTTCACAGTAACTACTTTTTCAGTAGGCACAAGTACTTGAGAAACATAATCAGCCATCCCTAACCTTGCGATTTCCGATTCTATGTAGGCCTTCACTTTATTCTCTTGTCCGCTTACTGCTCGAACGACATACCACTTTTTTAGATTATTATCCGTCATAACAAAAATTAAGCTTTGATCCAGTTAAAAAATCCGGCTAATGCTGACGCAAAAAACTCATCTACTCCCCATGTTGCCAAGGCGAATAATACAGAGAAAATAGCAACAACAATGGTAAGACGTTGTACTTCAGCCCAAACTGGCCAAGTCATATTTGACTTTAATTCCTCAAATGATTCTGATATGTAATTAACTATTTTTGCCATTATGATTTATTTTTTTGCACGGGCGGAGGGATTCGAACCCCCATCAACGGTTTTGGAGACCGCTATTCTACCCTTGAACTACGCCCGTTCGTTAAAAACCAGTAACTACATGCGTAGCTACTGGTCTCAGATTTATTTTATTGAATTACGCTACAATTTCAGTTACCTGACCTGCACCAACAGTTCTACCTCCTTCACGGATAGCAAAACGTAATCCAACATTCATTGCGATTGGACTTAACAAAGCTACGTTAATAGTTAAGTTATCTCCTGGCATAACCATCTCTACACCTTCTGGTAAAGAAATAACACCCGTCACATCTGTTGTACGTACGTAAAACTGTGGACGGTAGTTATTATGAAATGGAGTATGACGTCCACCTTCTTCTTTTTTCAAGATATATACCTCAGCTTTGAAAGTAGCGTGTGGTTTTACTGATCCTGGCTTAACGATAACCATTCCTCTTTTGATGTCTTCTTTTTGAACACCTCTCAATAAAATACCTACGTTATCTCCAGCTTCTCCTCTATCAAGGATTTTACGGAACATCTCAACACCTGTTATAACAGAAGTCAATTTTTCAGCTCCCATTCCAATGATTTCAACAGCATCACCAGTGTTAGCAATACCAGTTTCGATACGACCTGTAGCAACAGTTCCACGACCAGTAATTGAGAACACATCTTCAACAGGCATCAAGAAAGGCTTGTCAGTATCTCTCACCGGCTCTTCAATCCACGCGTCAACCGCTTCCATCAATTCAAGAATTTTAGGAACCCATACTGGATCATTGTTCAAACCACCTAAAGCAGAACCTTGAACAACAGGACCATTATCTCCATCATATTCATAGAAAGACAATAAGTCTCTAATTTCCATTTCGACTAATTCCAATAACTCTTCATCATCAACCATATCCACTTTGTTCATGAATACAACCATTCTAGGAATACCAACTTGGCGACCTAATAGAATGTGCTCACGTGTTTGTGGCATTGGTCCATCAGTAGCAGCTACAACAAGAATAGCACCATCCATTTGAGCAGCACCGGTAACCATGTTTTTTACGTAATCCGCGTGACCTGGACAGTCAACGTGAGCGTAATGACGATTAGCAGTTTCATACTCAACGTGAGATGTATTAATTGTAATACCTCTTTCTTTTTCTTCAGGAGCATTATCAATTTGATCAAATGATTTTGCTTGACAGTAACCTGCATCAGATAACACTTTAGTTATTGCCGCAGTTAATGTAGTTTTTCCGTGATCCACGTGCCCAATTGTTCCAATGTTTAAGTGGGGTTTGTTACGGTTAAAGGTTTCTTTTGCCATTTTACTTAATTTTTAATCTAGTTATATATTCATTTTCAATTTCCTACTTACTTGAGCCAACTACGGGAATTGAACCCGTGACCTCTTCCTTACCAAGGAAGCACTCTACCTCTGAGCTAAGTCGGCAGAATCCTTGATTGAACAATTTAGATTTCCGATTTTAAACCTTTCAATCTACGATCTAAAACCCGCAATCTAAAATCAATTCTTGTGGGGAGAGCAGGATTCGAACCTGCGAAGTTTACACAGCAGATTTACAGTCTGCCCTCGTTGGCCGCTTGAGTATCTCCCCTCTTTTTTTATTCCCAATATTCCATTTAGCCACATTCAAGTGTACTGCATCTTTAGAGCCGGCGGAGGGACTCGAACCCACGACCTGCTGATTACAAATCAGCTGCTCTAGCCAACTGAGCTACGCTGGCAATATTGATAAAAAAAGTCCGCTATTTCTAACGGACTGCAAATGTAGAAATTTTATCTCTCAATCAAAACATTTTTTAAAAAAACTTTAATATTATATATGCGGACTCATCTTTTCTTTTCTTTTAACCAATAATCGCTCCAAAGATTCGGCTGACAATTCAATCCCTTCTTCAAAAGTTTTGCATTGCTTTTTAACCATAAAATCATCTCCGGGAACGTTCATCTTTACCTCAACAATCTTATTTTCCTTATCGCTTGTCTTCTCCACTTTCAAATAGACATTTGAAGACACTACCTTATCGTAATACTTCTCCAATTTATCCATTCTGTCTTGAACAAAATCTACCAGCTTCCCGTCAACGTTAAAGTTGACTGCGTGAACATTTACCTTCATAATCAATTAATTTAATGGTTAAACCTTTTGTGAATTATCTTTTATTTCTTGGATGAGAATCTTCGTAAACTTTTTTTAGCTCAGACAAGCTACTGTGTGTATAAACTTGTGTTGAAGCTAAACTCGCATGCCCTAATAACTCCTTCACCGAATTCAAATCAGCCCCATTATTTAACAAATGCGTTGCGAACGTATGTCGTAAAATGTGCGGGCTTTTTTTTACTTTTTCAGAGACCGCACTAAAGTAAGAATTTATTAAACGATACACAAAAGAATCGTTTAATTTCAACCCTTTTTTTGTTAAAAAAAGAAACTCCTTATCCTTAATCGATTCTAAAGACGACCTCTCAAAAACATACAAGGAAAGCTCCTCCTTTATTATCGGCAAAACAGGAATAATTCTTTCTTTGTTTCTCTTACCCAAAACCTTTATCGTGTTATTTGAGAAATCAACATCTAGACCTTTTAGACGAATCAGTTCAGTTCTTCGTATTCCTGTGGTATAAAACAAATCTATTATTAATTTATCCCTCACTTCTTCAAAACCAGATGGATTTTGAATCCCAGTTAACACTTCGGCAACCTCTTTTTCTGAAAAAGGGATCTGAATTTTCTTTGAAATTTTTAAGGTTTTATGCTTAAGCAAGGGGCTAACTTCAATTTGCTTAATTTTCAAAAGAAATTTATAAAAAGCTTTCAAAGACGAAATTTTCCTGTTTACTGAAACATTCGATATATCGTTATCCACAAGAGACACAATCCAAGTTCTAATTTGACTGTAATTTACCTTTTCTATATTATTTTGATCGAAATGAACTTTATTGAACGACTGGAAGTTTGCTATATCATTCAAGTACGCATTTATGGTATGAGGAGAGTATTTTTTCTCCTTCTGTAGATAAGCCATGAATGCGTCAGTAGTGTTGACCATATAAAAAAACCGTTAGCGTCAAAGCTAAGAAACTTTGACGACTAACGGTATTGAATTTAAAAAGAAATAACTTAGTTCTCTAAGTTGTCTCTCATGTTTTGAATGTAAGCTGCTTTCTGAACTTTAATTCTATTTTTTACAGAAGGCTTAATAAAAGCAGTACGTGCACGTAACTGACGAACAGTTCCTGTTTTATCAAATTTTCTTTTATAGCGCTTTAATGCTCTATCGATATTTTCTCCGTCTTTAATTGGTATAATTAACATAATTTTGACACCCCCTCTCGTTAAGTGCGCAAAAGTAATCAATATTTTGAGTTACTCCTCATGAATTCTGATTATTTTGAAAAAACGGTGCATATTGACAAATAAAATAGCCTCCGAACAGTTTTTTGACTCTTTTTTTACATTTATACTTAAATAAATCTTTCAATCCATTTAAAAAAGTTTAAATATAGTTCGCTGTTTTACCAACGGATTTATATTATTATTTTAAGCAAGATATTATTTCACAGCTGGCTTATAATTTTGTTTGTCAATTATCATTTTTGATAAAATTTCCTTGAGAATTTCTGAAGTCCCACCTCCTATCGGCCCCAAACGGCTATCTCTAAATAAACGAGCTAATGGATACTCTTCCATATACCCATAACCACCCAACATTTGTAAGCAACTATAAATTGTTTCGTCAGACACTTTTGTAGATTGTAATTTGGCCATAGTTGCCTCCTTAACTACGTATTCCCCTTTATCTAATCTAGCTACGGCTGAATAATTAAACACTTTGCAATGCTCTACATCTGTTGCATGCTCGACTAACTTATGTCTTAATGCCTGAAACTTATCTATCGTTTTACCAAATGCTTCTCGCTGTGACATGTATTCTATTGTATAGTCAATTGCATACTCCGCTCTCGCATGAGCATTTATAGCCATAATCAAACGCTCTAATGCAAAGTGCTGCATAATATAAGGAAAGCCTTTCCCTTCTTCTCCCATTAAGTTTTCAACAGGAATTTCTACATCATCAAATGCAATCTCTCCAGTATCTGAAGCTCTCCAACCTAATTTATCGAGTTTTATAGCCGAAACCCCTTTAAGGTTACTGTCTACCAAGAAAATACTTATTCCTTTATTTCCAAGCTCAGGGCTTGTTTTTGCCGCAACTACGTAATAATCACCATAGACACCGTTAGTAATGAAGGTTTTCGAACCATTGATAATATATTTATCTCCTTTTCTAATAGCTACAGTACGCATAGCGGCAACGTCACTACCACCAAAAGGCTCTGTAATACATAAAGCGCCTATTTTATCACCAGCAATACTTGCCGCTAAATAGTCTTGTTTAATGCGCTCATCGCCTTCAGCATTTAAATGCGTCATTGCTAAATAAGAATGCGCCCACATCGCGGCTGCGAAGCCACCAGATTTAATTTTCTGAAGCTCTTCTAAAAAAATAACTGTGTAAAACAGGTCTAGATTCAACCCTCCATAAACCTCAGGGTAGGGTATTCCAAAAAAACCCATTTCTCCAAACTTTTTCCATATAAAACGTTCTATCTCACCTGTTTTCTCCCATTTTTCAATATGAGGCACTACTTCTTTATGTAAAAAATCTTTTAAACTCTCCCTAAATAATTGATGTTCTTCTGTGAAATATCTCGAATTCATGTAAATAATGTGTTTGTTTTTTTTATTTTGTAGTTAAAGTGGACTGTAATTTAAGTCAAAATGGCTTTTATAGTTCTAAATTTAAAATTTTTGAGCTTATAGACCCACTCCTGATTAAAAAAATAAATCACCATATTACGCACTTCTAATTAAAAGTCAAATATAAGCCAATTATATTTGACTTTTCAACAGGAAAATCCTTAATTTTTGTTAAATCCTCAATATTTTTAATATCTCCATTCATACTGCGGTAAGTCACTATTTGCTTCGCCAAAGCATATCTAAAGTATGGAAATTGGGCCATTTCCTTCACTGAAGCATTATTGATATCCAATTTCTTTATATTCGGAAAAGCAAAAATTTTATAATGCATATTAAGATTAGTGATTACCTCGGGTGATAGTCCCCAAACATCTTTCATCTGTTCCATAGAAACGAATTCACCCAGACTCTCCTTTAACTTTAAAATTCTAAGAGAGAGAACCTCTCCGATTCCAAAAATCTTAGTTAAATCTTCTTGTTTAGCATTATTGATGTCCGCTACTACTATTTTTTCTTTTTGGCCAAAAGCCTTTTCTTCATAATTCAAATATTTTTTGTTCGTACTTTTATTTATGACCCAATCTGGAAATTTGAAATATGGAGCTAGTACAGTTAATAACGAATCAGAAACCATAGTTACGTCTTGAAATTCTTTTGCAGAATTCACGTATTTATTTTCTTTTCTAAATGCAAGTAGTCTATCTATTTCAGGAACTGACATCCCAAGCCTGTACCCTTTATAATCTGAAATAAAATTAGGATTAAAGGAGTATGTTTTAACCACAAGCTTTTGCTTTGATCTATTTAAAGAATCTATTTCAGATTGCACGGATAGCCACTTCTGTTTTTCGGGAGATTCCTTTTCAATTGAATCAATATTGACAAAAAAATAAGCCAATTGAAAAACTACAATGATGGCAAAGAGAATCAAAACACCAGTACGCTGACTTTTAGTGAATTTAAAATAAACAGCTATATTTTTGAAATTCATATCGACAAATATTGAGTGTAAAAAACTGTATTAATTGAGAAATAGTATTCCATATTAAGCCCCCTTAATTTTGACATTAAAATTATAAAAATGTCAGACAAAAAAAATATTTCACGAAAAAAAATCTTAATTATTGTTATAAAACTCAGCCCTAAGCAAACAAATCATTATTTAGATCACAAAATATTTCGAAATGCGGAACTAAATCATATTCTGACCACAGTTTTATTTTCTTATTTAGTTCAAATAATATTTTTATATTTTGTAAAAAATAATACATTTGAGCACTAATAACAAAAAACCAATAAATATATGTCAATTTGGAAAACAAAACCACTGTCGGTTTTACTGAATGAAGCTTCAGAAGACGAGAAAGGGTTAAAAAGAACGTTATCTGCTCGGTCCCTTGTTGCTCTTGGAGTTGGGGCGATAATTGGTGCTGGGTTATTTTCTTTAACAGGAATTGCAGCTGCAGAAAATGCAGGACCTGCAGTAACGTTATCCTTTATCTTAGCTGCTGTAGGTTGCGCCTTTGCTGGATTGTGCTACGCCGAATTTGCCTCAATGATACCTGTTGCAGGTAGTGCGTACACCTATTCTTATGCAACAATGGGAGAGTTTGTTGCTTGGATTATTGGATGGGATTTAGTACTTGAATATGCTCTCGGAGCCGCAACGGTAGCAGTAAGCTGGTCTCAATACGTAGATAAATTCCTTGGCAACTATGGACTCTCTATTCCGCAAGCAATACTCCATGGACCATGGGATGAGAAACCAGGATTCATTAATTTACCCGCCATATTAATTATTTTCGCTCTCTCTCTACTATTGATTAGAGGTACAAAAGAATCTGCTTTAATTAATAATATTTTGGTTATTCTAAAAGTAACTGTTGTTGTTGTATTCATTGGTTTAGGATGGGGTTTTATTGATGGAGCAAATCATACTCCGTTTATTCCAGTAAATGAAGGTGAAGCACTTTTAAGCTCTGGAAAAATGAGCTTTTTGAATTTTTTTAGTAGTGATTACTTTGGTCATTACGGATGGAGTGGTATCCTACGAGGTGCTGGGGTTGTGTTTTTTGCGTTCATTGGATTTGACGCTGTTTCTACAGCTGCACAAGAAGCAAAAGACCCACAAAAGGGTATGCCAATTGGTATATTAGGATCGTTAATAATTTGTACCGTTTTATATGTTCTATTTGCTTTTGTTTTGACTGGTTTAGAAAACTATCTTAACTTTAAAGGTGACGCAAGCCCTGTGACTACAGCATTTGCTAAGACAGGTTATACATTCTTAAACTCAGCATTAACAATTGCTATTATTGCTGGATATACCTCTGTAATGTTAGTGATGTTGATGGGACAAAGTAGGGTTTTTTATAGCATGAGTGTTGATGGATTACTACCTAAATTTTTCAGCACATTACATTCAACAAATAGAACACCATACAAAACAAACCTACTTTTCATGGTTTTTGTTAGTATGTTTGCGGGATTTGTTCCTGTGTCAGACCTAGGTCATATGGTAAGTATAGGAACATTATTTGCGTTTGCTCTTGTATGTATTGGAGTTGTGGTAATGAGAAAAACCAATCCTGATGCAGTAAGAGGTTTTAGAGTACCATTTGTACCAGTATTTCCCATTGTAGGAGTTGTTATCTGTCTAATCTTGATGGCTGGCTTACCTATTGAAAGTTGGGAAAGACTTGCAATTTGGATGATTATTGGAGTTGCTATTTATTTTGCCTATGGCAAGAAAAAAAGTAAGCTAAACAATCCGCAAAAATAATTTTCTCTAAGAATTAAGAAAGGGATCGTAAAGTAATTACTCACTTTATGATCCCTTTTTATATGCTAATTTTTTAAAAACTCTATAAATCGAATACCGAGGTTCGTTTTGCCCGAATCAAATCCTTAAGTCGGATCCAGAAAGCTAGCGTTAAATACACTCCAAACCATAATCCCGCGGTGACAAACGATATGTAAATAAAAAACAGACGAACACTTGCTACCCGCATACCCAAGCTGTCTGCTAGTCGAGAAGAAACGTGGAAACCATATTTTTCAAAGAAATACTTAAGCTTTATAACTGTTGGTAATTTCTTATGTGATTCTGTTTTGTGCATATGCAAAAGTACTGAATTTTTTACTAGAGTCATTTTATTTTTTATTCTTCAACAACTCCATTCCTATAGCGCATTCCAAACATTTGCTTTTATTACAGTACTCGTTTTTGAGCTGTAACAAGGACTGAGTTTGAAAAGCATTTGTTGATTTTATTCCAAAATAGCTGAACTTATCTATAATGGCATTCTTCTCTGGAGAAACCTGATTTATTAATTCAACTAAATTCTCAGAAATTTCTCTTCCTTGGCTTTTTGCAAATGCAAACAAAACTGGAACTATAGTATTTATGACAATCAAATCGATAAACGACTTGGAAAGCATTTTTTTCTTCACCGGACTTTTTTTGTCAAACTGATAATGGTCCTGCCAATAATCCTGGGCGTTAACTTTGAAGATATCATAAACGGCCGCAACAGAATTAATTTTACAGGTTTTTGAAAACAGATTCTGTTCAATATGATACAACATAGCTAACTGTGACAGTCGTATGGTCGGAAAATTATCTGGTCGATGCTTAAAAAACTGAACTGGCTCGAATGAACATTTTTCTAGTTGGTATTTATGTCTTAAATAGTCAAACCTAGATCTCAAACTCCTACAGTAATTATCTTCCTTTTCTCCATCCAATAAACCCGCATTCCCAAATAAGAGCGCTTCTAAATTCTCTTGCTCAAAGCTTTCCTTTCTAATGGTTGAAAATGGAATGGATTTGGCAGTTTTAAAGAAAATATCCCCATTGGTATTGAGTCCAAAGTTTTTCGCCAAAAGACAAAATAAAACAGCTTCCCAATCATTATTGGTTTGTTCTAATAAATCATGAATAGGTTTTGATTTTCGCTCGAGACGTTCAAAAAACAAACGTTCTTGCCAATTCCTGACTATAAAATCATCTATTGTACTAATTTGTTTCTCACAAAAAATCCAGGATTTTGGCTTCATCAATAACTGGTAACTATCCAATACCGATTTACCCACATAATTTTTAAGCTCTAAAACAGCAATTTCAATATTGTTTTTTCTGAAAATCTCGATATCATGTTCCCACACCACATGGAGAATTACGTTTTCATAAGCTGCGTCATTTTCATGGTGATGGGCATACCAATCCGATGACTTAAGATGTATTTCCACATTGCCTGCCCATTTCTGGTCACCAATGGTAATCTGGGCATTGAAAAAATCAGGCCCTGCTAACTCTAGATATTGACCAACATTACTTATTGTAACATCCTCACTCTTGGAGGTTTTTAAATTTAGAGTATCAAACTTCTTAAATTTCCATAGGTAATGTAGAAAATCTTCTTTCATCGTAAAACCTCGTTAATGACTAACTAAAGTAATAAAAAAAAAGCACAACTTACCTCTTCTAAAAAAAAGAAGAATCTTAAAGCAATAGTTACCATTTCTAGTGATAAAAACTATCGCAACATATACAGTTTTGCGCAAGCTCTGGCGTCAGATAAAGCCTCATGGTGATTTAAAGCAATTTTCATTTCTCTGCAACAGTCACTTAATTTAGTTGGTTTCAAACCTTTAGCTTTGTATATTTTTACAGTACATTCCCAGCGAGTGCCAATATTCAAATCAGCATAGCTTAAATTGTATAAAGCCATCGATTTAGCCAAAACATTCCTGTCAAAGCTTTCATTATGAGCCACTACAATTCTATTTTGTAGTCGTTTTTGTATTTCAGGAAAAACTTGCGAGAATGATTTTGCGTTTACCGTATCACGTGGATATATTCCGTGCACTTGAATAGTGAAGGGAGAGTAAAAATTGTTTGGCGGCTTAATCAAGCTTACGTATTCGTCGACAATTATTCCGTTTTCTACGGTAACAATGCCAACAGAGCAAGGATGAAATGCTGTTGCAGTTTCAAAATCTATTGCAGTAAAAGTCATTTCTATTAAGGGATTAAGATTGCTGTCTTTATTTTCAAGAGTTAAAAAGCTACGAACTTGAAACGTTCACACAAAGCGACGCTAGGTTTAGCATCTAAATTAATTATGACAAAAAGCTTCTATTTAATCGAACCAATGATATCATATTTCGTGATAATATGAAATTTTCCATTCTCTAAATCAATCAAAACAGCAGCATTTTCTCTGCTGAATAACTTAGAAACCGCTTCAATAGTCGTTCCCTTTTTTACAATAGGATATGGTTTTCCCATGATTTCTCTGATCGGTCTTTCTGCAGAATTTTTATCACTAATATAACTTTGAAATAAGCCAGATTCATCAAGAGAACCAACAAATCCGTTTATATCCATCACAGGAATTTGTGAGATTTTATATTTACGCATTCTTTCAATAGCATGCGAAACCAATTCTTCAGTACGCGCTACGATTAATGGTTTATCTATATGATCTTTTATTACATCTTCTGCTTTGGTTATCACCTCCTCCAGAAAGCCTCTTTCGCGCATCCATTCGTCATTGTACATTTTTCCTACATAGCGACTCCCAGAATCATGAAATAAAGCAACAACAACGTCCTCTGGCTTGAAATGCTCTTTTAGCTGCAACAATCCCTTTACTACCGCTCCCGCCGAATTCCCTGCAAAAATACCTTCTTCAACAGCAATTTTGCGAGTGTAAACCGCAGCATCTTTGTCAGTTACTTTTGTAAACCCATCAATCAATGAAAAGTTAACGTTTTTAGGCAATATATCTTCTCCGATTCCTTCTGTAATATAGGAATAGATCTCGTTCTCATCAAAAATGCCTGTTTCGTGGTATTTTTTAAATACCGAACCATAAGTGTCAATACCCCAAATCTTAATATTTGGATTCTTCTCTTTCAGATATTTTGCGATTCCTGATATAGTTCCTCCTGTCCCCACTCCAACAACGAAATGAGTTATTTTACCTTCGGTTTGTTCCCAAATTTCCGGTCCTGTTTGTTCGTAATGAGCCAACGCATTTGATGGATTATCGTACTGATTGACATACCAAGAATTGGGAGTCTCTTCAGCTAATCTTCTAGAAACGGAATAATACGACCGCGGGTCAGTTGGTTCCACATCCGTAGGGCAAACCACCACTTTTGCACCCACTGCGCGCAGAATATCCATCTTTTCTTTGGATTGTTTGTCTGAAATTACACAAATCAACTTGTAGCCTTTTATAATCGCGACCAAGGCCAAACCCATTCCAGTGTTACCAGAAGTTCCTTCTATTATTGTCCCTCCGGGCTTTAACCTACCATCAGCTTCAGCATCAGCAATCATTTTTGTAGCCATCCTGTCTTTTGCAGAATTTCCGGGATTAAAAGACTCGATTTTAGCTAGTACCAATGCATCTATTCCTTCAGTTACTTTGTTTAACCTCACTAACGGCGTGTTACCAATTGTACCTAATATGTTTTCTGCGTATTGCATTTAATTCTGCGTTTAAGTATTTTATTTGTGATAAATATCTTTGCAAAGATAGTATTTTGTTATTGAGTAAAGCTGTTTAAGAGCTTTTGCGTTCTTGGCAAAAGCGAAATCTTTGCCTCATTTGCTTTGAGCATGTTAGGACATAGCGGCTGGACCGGCAAAAGTATTAGGAAAAGATAGGAGATACAGTTCTCTAATTAAAGAAATTCCAAATCAAACCAAAACGGATCATGAAATCACGGTATGGAGTGTTTGGTGCTGAATAGAAATTATTTCCTGTAAAAGAAGAATTAAAATGCTCTGCTTTAAGATAAATTCTAGTTCTTTGAATTTTGACATTGATAAAAAAATCAAGGTTTGGATAACTTCCAATTTCTTTTTTATTTTGAACAAAAAACTCTCCTGTCACGGGATTATAGTCATTAGCTAAATATTTCGTAAAATAATTCAAGGTAATTCCTGTTTGCAAAAACAAGGCTTTCTTAAACAGATAATTGGTATAGTAGAATGTGTTTCTCGTAACAAGTTCAGGAACATTTAAAATCGTTTCGCTTTGATCTGTTTTTTGATACAAGATAGTATTATCCAAAGCGAACCTTCCGAAAGCTATTTCCTTATTCAGTTTCACCGACACGTAATTTATACTGTTACCATACTGTTGTGGAGTTATAATCTGTTGGCTAGCGTCTGTTGCCGTATTGCTAAAGTACAAATGGTCTTTAAGCGTCATAAACTTGATTGATGCTCCGACCCAAGGAGTTTCAGCCTCGGCAGTAATAGAATTTATTTTTTCGTTTTTGAAATCCTTAGACCAATTGTAATTCACATAACTACTTTGGTAGAGATTGTAATTATCATTAGGCAACTTGTTCAAGTTTTGATAGCCGAATGAAAATTGATAGTCATCATTCAAATCATAGTTCAAATTAGCATCTAAATTCGACAACGACTGGTTTGTAGCGGATCTTGAATACGAGAATTTCCCATTCCATTTATTCTTTTGATAATCGTACTGACCTCCTAAACTATTTATATTTCGCGTTAATGAAGCTGGGACTGTTTTATCGTCAAAAATCAATATCTGATTGTAGTAATAATTGCTTCGAAAATCATCAGCAAAAAATTGAAATTTTCCTAGCGTGGTGTTTTCATAAACCAACCCAAGCTTATTATACATCTTATTGTAACGTGTCTGGTCATTAATACCAGACGTAAGAAAAGAATCTCCAAATCTATAAACCGGTGCTGAACCAACAGTTGAAGGAACCGTTAGCTGATTGTATTCAAAAAATTTGTTTTCGTAATTAAACTGATGCGTGACATACAAATTATTATCACTTTTCTCTGCATTGACCCTTAAAAAGTGGTCTACAAAAACTCGCTTCCCTTTCAGAAAAGACTTAGTATCGTTAAGGTATACCTGGAGTCTTTGTCTATTATCGTATCTAGGGTCTTCATCATCAAAATCGGAAATTGTGGTTATCCCACCATTTTCTTCGTTCAATATATCTTGATATGTAAAATGTGCCTTAGCAAAATAACGATCATTTTTTGTATTATAGCTTGTTGTGAATCTGAAATTTCCAGTACTAGAAAGTTGGTTTATATACTTCCCTTCAGAACGCAATCCTTTATATGCAATCGAAAAATTGAGTCTTGGATTAATGTTTAAAGTAAAAAAGGCATCTAGAGTTTGTCCCTTTTGCATTACCGATTTAAAATACAATTCGGTAACCGGTGTGGCCACAGAGCTATATTTTATATCATTTGCTTCCAAAAAATTAAAATGTTTTGCCTTAAAACCAAATTCAGGTAGAGGCGAAATTTCGTTTAAACTGTATTGCAAAGTATTGTAAGTTTGACCCTCATTGGAAAAAGCCAATAGTCCAAAGTTGTCTTTTCGAAGATAATTAAAACTGTACTCCTTTTGAATGGTAAGTGAAGTATCGAGGTACGTGGTATCGCGTTCTATAGAAATAAAACGATATTGATCCATAGTTGCGACCTTGGTTTTTTTTCCAATAGTATCAAGTTGCTGCATACCCTTATTAGTTACGGCTAAATTTCTTTTAGTTTTATCTTGAGAAAACAATAGTATTGGACCTGCTAAGAAAAATATAAAATAAAGTATTCTCATTGGAAAAGGATGTAATTAAGCTATTATATAAAGGCAAAGGTAAATGATATTTATCCATAAAAAAACACCCATTTCTTTTGGATGTTTTTTTATTAAATTGAAAATCATATTCTTTATTTTTTAACGAACTTTAAATTGAAAGTTTTATCCTCACAAGTAAATTTAATAATATACACACCTGAAACCAGACCAGAAACGTCTATGTTGTTTTTTTGCTCGTAATTATAACTACGAATCATTTTACCAGTTAGATCAAAAACCCCAATACTTTGTGGTATGCAGCCCAACGGCATGTCAAAAAATAAAATTTCTTGAGCTGGATTTGGAAAAATTCTAAAGCCATCATTAAGTACAAATTCTGAAGAAGCTAATGTTTTAGAAGTTTGTCCGTCTGCAATTAAGGTAAATTCTTGACTTCCATTTAAAAGAGAGCCTTTATGGGTTACTTGAATGGTATATAAACCAGGTTCAGCATTTTCAATAAAAACTTTCTCAATATTATCCACCTCATTATCTGAATTATTGGTTGCGGGACTCTGTGGGTTATTTGCATCCAATTTCCAAGGATAATAAACAACATCATCTTTAAAAACTTTTAAATCCAAATTATTTACTAAAACGGATTTTCTACTATCTTCAATACCGGTTGGAGTTATAACTCCAACTGGATCGGTCCAAGCAATAGAAACCGATAAAGGCTGAGCAGTATTTACAGAAAAAGTTCTTGTGTAGACCCCATTATTAATCAAATTTTCTTCTTTAATTATAGATTTACTACCGTTATATGAAATTAACTTCGCAGCTTCTTTACCATTAGCTAAGCCCCATCCGCTTTCATAATCTGGACCTAATGAAAAACCAACTTCATTTGCTGTATGGCAAATTAAACCTCTGACAGAAGCTGCCTTCATAAAAACACCGTTCAAATTCTTATAATACTCTTGCAACAACATAATTAACCCTGTAATCGCCGGTGCTGCCATTGAAGTTCCATTTAAGCTATCATAAGACACATCAGAAATTGATGTTGTCGAGTAAACCTGAACTCCCTGAGCAACGACATCTGGTTTTATTCTTCCATCATCTGTAGGTCCATAATTACTAAAACTAGAAATTATAACATTTGAAGGATCAGCATAATTATAAACATAATTAACAGCTCCAACTACTAAACAATTTTTTGATAAAGTAGACCCTATAAGCAAATCATATCCTGTCTTTGCTGCTATTTGAGGATGAACTAAATTTCGCGAATTTCCTGCTGTATTGACCCCTTAAATAATCGGACACAATTATAAATCAAAAACTATAATTTTGTACGATGGAAAAACGAAAA
>NZ_JBGQOE010000011.1:0-107380 GCF_052113685.1 Flavobacterium sp. W22_SRS_FP1 | reverse complement strand
TTGCATTTAATAAGCCTTCATTTAAAACCTCGCCATATTCAGCAGAGGTTAAATACTCCGGAAAAGAGGTGAAAGAAGTAAAAGTAAACTGATTGCTATAGGTAAGTTTTGGCTTTCCTAATTTACCCTTTCTGGTTTGAATTAAAACCACACCGTTACCACCTTGCACACCATAAATAGCTGCAGCAGCAGCATCTTTTAAAACCGAAATACTTTCAATTTCATTAGGGTCTAACTGATTTAAGTCACCAGGAGCTCCATCAACAATAACTAATGCACTACCAAAGTTTCTTACTTCAAAGCTTGAATTACTAAAACCAGGTTCACCAGAACCTTGTCTAACAAACAAACCGGATGCTAATCCTTCTAAAGCATTACTTAAATTTGCTACAGGCTGCTTTTTCAAAGCTTCAGTATCTACCGTTGAAATAGAAGAAATCAGTTTTGTTTTCGACTTACTTCCGTAACCAACCACAACAACCTCATCTAAAGTGTTTGTTGATTCTTTAAGTATTATGATTATGCTTGTTTCTTCAGTTAAAGTTACTTCCTTGCTGATAAATCCAAGATATGAAATAATAAGAATATCTCCATTTGTTGCTTCAATGGAAAAATTACCGTCAAAATCTGTCTGGGTATTTTTATTAGTTCCTTTTATAATGATACTGGCTCCTGGTAGGGGCTGCTCCCCTATATCATTAACTGTTCCTTTTACAGAAACCTGAGCCATACCGACTCCAAAACATAAAAATAAGGCTAGGGCAAGAAGTGTCTTTTTTCCTCGTTTTATTGAATAATTTAAAAGCTGTTCCTTCATAATAATTGGTTTTAATTTATTGGTTTTAGCACCTCAATAATTTGAGATATAATTAATCATGCATCGTCGGTTATCCAATACACGAATGATATTGTATTTTTTTATTCATTTTCGAATAGCTAATTCTATCGTGCTATATATTTCATAATGACTTATTACATTCTGCCCTGTGCCATAATAAAATTTTGTATCGAGTAACTTTTTGCTACTAGTCAAAAGAATCATTATTAAAAAAACTCGTCTCTTCAATATTTAGTTTTGAGTATAAATACGTTAAACATTTTTTGACTCTAATACGTATGGCATATATTTGAATAATCCTTAATGGAAAATTAAAAAAGATTTAGAAAACCTTTTTTTTACATTACAAATATTGATTAAATTTGGTTGAAAGCACGGTGATCATACACCTACAAAAACACATATTAAGCTATAAGCACCTCTACAAAACCTCTACAATTTTTTTTTAATTAATTGGTTTTAATATACTTAAGCATTTTTAATAGTGATGATTTAAAAGGTCTGAATGTAGTTTACTAAGCTCCCATCTTGGGGTAAGTTTAGCTTTTTTCTCAGGCGATAGCGACTTTGCTCAACACTTCTAATTGATATATGCATCAAGGAGGCGATTTCTTTTGAAGAAAGATTTAGTTTTAAGTAGGCACTTAATTTTATTTCAGCAGATGACAAATCTGGATGTTTATCTCTTAATTTTTTAAAAAAATCAGTATGTGCATTTCTAAAATTAAGTTCAAAAGTCAGCCAATCATCTTTATCTACAAGATGATAGTTAATTTTTTTAATTATTTTTTTAATAGGTGAGTGAAGTGATTTATTAAGTACTTCCTTATCAATTTTCTCTATATCTTCTATCAAGTTTAAAAGCAGTTCGTTTTTCTTAATATTATTTAGTGTGGAACTTGCTAATTCTGAATTTTTCTTTTTTATTTCAAGGCTTAAGTTTTCTTCTCCTAATAGCAGGATTTCTTTTTCTATTTTTAGCTTGTCTCTTTCAAACTTTTCTTCCTGGCGATTCCTTTTTTCTTCTTCTGCAGATTTCATCAAAGTGAGCTGTTTTTTATTCTTTTTTCTGAAATAATTTCGATAAAAAACATTAAATAATATAAGTAAAGAGCCGTATACAGCTAATGAGACATTACTAAAGTACCAAGGACGCAATACTTTAAATTCAAGTTTTACAATTTTAGAATTAATTGTATTTTCTCCTCTAGATCTTATCTCTAAAGAATAGCTACCAGGTGATAGACCAGGAAAAGTTAACTCAGTCATATAACCCCAATCAGACCATTCATTACTTAACCCGCTAAGTTTGTACTGAATCTTTAAAGAATTCGCAATAGGTGTTTTTGGTAGAGCTATTCCAATCGAAAGAAAACTATTTCTATATGGAATTTCTATTACTCCTTTATAATTGATTGGAGCAATGATGGTATCATTTGTACTGATCAATTTAACATAACGAATTGTTATTGGATCATTTTGCTTATCTTTTTGCTTATTACCAATATTATGAAAAACCAAACCATTACTGATACCGATAGCAAAAACAGAATCATTAATCCTCTCGAATTTGTTGAAGTCGTCAAGATGTTTTTTTCTAATCGAAAAAAACTGTTCGGTATAATTATTAAAACTAGTCCCGTTTCTAAAAACATAACCTACAGATTTTGGAGTAGAATACCAAAAGATGTTTTCACATTGAAAAACACTATTTATTCCCTTAATCCTTTTAAATAGCTCTGATGGATATTTTGACTTTGTGAATGTGTTTTCAATAGGGTCATAATTAAAATAACCTTTTGGGTTATAGAAAACTAAGTCATCGTCAATTTTACATAAATAGGCATTAATCTGTACATACTTATTGGTAACACCATAAAATTCATGTTCTTTTAGCTCCATACCATCTTCAGACAAACGTAAGCGATAATAACCTTTAGTTGGATGAGCGACCCACAATTGGCCATACTTATCAAATTCAATAAACCTAGAAGACTCGCCGTATGCATCCCATTTTTTTTGAAATTTCCATTCACCACCTATCATTTTAAATACAGCTATACCGGAATAAAAACCAACATACATTATATCGTCAAGCTTTGGATTTTTTATAAAATTCCAAGCGCCACCCTCAAGATGAACCACTTTAAGAGTTTTGTAATCGATTCTATAAACACCTTCATGCGCACCTACTAATAACTCGTTATTAACCTCTTCAATATCCCAGATCTGCCCAATTCCTTTTTCGATTAATTCTGGTTCAGATTTTAAATTTGTAATGTTCTTAACAAAAAGACCTTGATTAGTTCCTAAGTAAAGTAGAGAATCTTTTAAATAGCAGGTATAAACAGTTCCTAATTTACCTTCAGTATCAGTTAAATAATTTGTGTAACTATTCGCTTGGACGTAACTTATGCCCTTCTCCATTGCTAACCACAAATTATTGTTTAAATCAGCAAAGACCCTTTTCACAGCATTGTTTAATAACCCTGTATTTTTTTCTAAATGCAAAAGTATTTTTCCTTCAGAAGAGACAACATAAATACCATTTCTAACCGTACCAATTATAAGCTTATTCTTATCAAAGTCCTGAATATCGTTAGTCAGATATTCTTCAAGAATAGTATTTAAACCCCATTCCAATTTTGAAAATATTTCATTTTTCCATCGCCAAACTCCGTTCTCTTTAGTAACTATTGTCAACTCATTCAAACCGTTAACTGATACACCCGAAATATGAATATTTTGTTTCTCAGTACCTGCAATTAAAACACGACTATTTCCTTTTATCTCGAAAAGTCCCATCCCAGAGTCTTGGATAAATGCTCTCCCTTTTGATGAGAACAACAAATTAAATCCTTTATAAGCTGAAATCGAATCTAACTTATCAAGTAGTGGGTCATAGATAAATATTTGTTGAAAAGTTTGAAAATAAATTTTCCCATCAATTTCCGTAATTCTTGAAAAAACAGGAAGTAATGTGTCGTGCTTTAAAGGTTTCTTGAAAAATAAACTTCTGTATTTTAAACCGCCCTTTTCATTATTCGACCAATATCCAAAACCACCATGTCCGGAAGTATATATATGCTTATCATCTTTATAAAACACTGCACGCAAATCAGTTTCTTGGCCAGCAGTATAACTATTCCAACGAACTCCATCGTACTCTAGCAGAGCTTTCGGAGTTGCAAAATACATTATACCGTTTGCATTTTGTGACATGCCAAAAACTGTTAACTCATAATTCACGTCCTCTTCTGTGAAATTTTTTATGAATGGAATTCCAGGCATCTTGAAACCCTGCGCAAACGTAGAGTTCATAATCAGCAAACAAAAGACAAATATTAATTGCCTATTAATACTATTATTATTTCTATATTGAATATTAGCATTATACTTTTTAATAAACTTTATCAAATCCTCATTTTTTTTTAAATAAAATCAAATATAAACAAAAAAAAATGACAATATATTGTTAACAGATACTACAGAACATTACTCTTGTTTTATAGGTGTCAAGAGAAGGACAATCTCCCATTGAAATAGAAGCCCATTTAATCAATCGAAAGTCTCTATTTTAGAATTTCCGATAGTTTAAAGTCATGACTAAAAATTAAACTTTTACTTATATATAGTCCCATTCGATTTCTCTTTTCAGTACGGATTAAAAATCTTCTTTTTTATCATGCAATTATGAAACTTCTTCGCCCAAAATTCAGTTAAAATGTCATTGTCTCAAGACTCTTTTATTAAATTTTGAGGAGTATTAAAGCCATCCGTACCAATATTAAAATCAGGACGATTTGGATTTTGATCTAAATCGCGCACAACAGGATTTGAAGGATAGGATTGACAATCAACAATTGTTACGGTACTGTTTTTTGCCAATTGATTTTTCACGGCATCTGAAAACCGATTGTGATGTTTCCAATAATAATTGTCTACAACTTGAGTGCGCAACTCAGCAGTTACTTTTCTTAATGATTCTCCGGAATCTGTTTTTTTATATAAAACTCCCATACCGTATTGTGCCATCACTTCAGGCTGTCGTCGGAAAAGCGTTCAGTATCGCAAAATATTCTTAAAAAAGGAGCTTTGATGCTGGCATCTTCGTTATTTTCAAACAAGTCATCGGTACACCAGTCGGTGAGCTTGAGAATTTCCTGATTTAAAATAGTTTCAGACACCAAATAGCCTTCGGTGAGAGGAATATTCGTCGCAGCATGCGGAATATGTAAAATAAGTCATTTCATAGGTTTTCGCTTAGAAGTTTATTAATCTATAAAAACATTTTTTTCTTAATTCAATAGGTATATCGTGTCGTTGTCCATCATACATCCATATCGCTGTCTCTCTTATATTAGTTCTGATCAGATGCAGGTTTTGGTTTTGCGGTGTTATTTCGTATCGACGATACGGACAGTTGGAATCTGCTGATTTACATTTTACATATACTTCTTGTAATTTTACATCGAGAATATGGAGAATTTCGACAATAGTGCATTGTTTTACATCAATTGACAACTTTTCGAGTTCTTTAATAACTTCTTGGTACGAAGAATGTAGAGCTAATTCTTCTTTTACTTCTTCTTCAATAGCAAAGATTTTATCCATTAAAGAATGACTCATTCTACGGATGGGGTGGGCTCCAAATAACATATATGCTAAATTTAGGTTACTGATTAATTAGTTTTGGATTTTTATATCTTCTTGAAATAAGCTGCTTTTATTTATTCGAAAGAATGTTTGCAGAAAGGCTGGTGATACTATTGGTTTTGCTTTTTGATATTTTATAATTATTGAACATTGATAGTTGATATGATTTATAAAAATAAGTTATTAGTCCTTTTTTTGCTCTGGGCAAAAACTTTATTTTCCTATTAATAGAAAATGTGGAGAAAGGTAACCCATGGATCTGTTAATTATTTTTTGTCTATTTCATCAATGTACAATTGCAGTTCATACAAGTAGATCAATTGCTCATCATTATCCCGTATACCCTTTCTATGCTCTTTATCACTCGAGTGTGCCAGATGAATCAAATTGATATTTTGGTACAATGATTTTTCTCCTAGCAGATCTTGGAGAATGATAAAAATAGCTTGTTTTAATGTTTTGGTGTTACACTGCAAAGTGGTGTTTTTTAGAAAAATTATAATATCCAATTTGTTAGTATTTTCATCATATTCTAAAGTTATAAATTTGAGTTCACTTGCTTTTAATGTAATCTCATGGAAGATGTATGGTTCATCAAGGCCCTTCATGAGTTCCTCAATTTTCTCGGTTGGCTGGATAAACGCGGTGAATTTCCAATTTTTTAATTGTGGAGCTTTGTCGACTAAATCAATTACTTGATTAAAGTATTCTGGGTTGCCATTGGCGGTCATAATCAGTTCGATTTTTCCATTGCAGACTTTTGGATAGACAATCATAAAGTCGATTTCTTTGCAATAATAGCCAAGGTTTTTGCTTAGCCAAAAGCTGATGTGTTTTTGGTTTAAAGGGGTTTCGTTGATTAAGTTTTTGATGGTTTGATTGTTATCTTGGAACCAGTTCCAGAAGGTGTTGATTTTTTTCATTTAAATTTTTAATTTAAGAATTAGTCTTTACATCCTCAGCCGTCGGGCACTCCCCCTTGTAGAACCTGACAGGCTTTACGAAAGAGGGGAATGTCATCGTTTGTCTTTTGATGATGAGGTAAAGGCGATTAGGTTGAACATATTACGCATTCTTGAACGAACCCGGTTCCCGTATAAATCTTCCAATTCTGAGGCAGATAGGTTTGTGGTGGTGTGAGTGAAAGTATTATTTTCTACATAATGATCGTAACGGCTGAGGAGGATTTCGGCCATTACGTTACAGTCGTTTCCAAAATGTTTGATTTGTTTTTCGCTTCCTAAGTCATCAAAACAAAAGGAATTGAGCCGTTTTTGCAAAGGAGACTTATTGGTGTATGAACCTAGACTTTCAAATCCATTGGCTCCAAATTCAAAGGCAATTTCCCGACATGGTTTTACCTTAAATTCATATCCTCTTCGGGAAAATAAATTACAGAGATTCATCAATGTCGTTTTACCGCAGCCAACCGGGCCCGAAATCAAAAGTCCTTTGTTGATATTGAGGTTTAGTTTTTTGGCGTTTTCTTCATCTCTAATGCAATAAATTATCAATTTGTATATTAGTTCCATGTCCTCCGGAAAAGTCCTGAAATTAGCCCCATAAAGAAACTGTCCTTGTACTTCAAGAAATTGTACACATTTGCTGAAATCATAGATTTTTACGTTTTTTTGAATATGAAATGTTGACCGGATATCACTACAATGGTTCTGCATAGTTTTTGTGAATTGTGGTTTTAAGATTGCCCGGCGTTGGGGTGTTTTGTTTTGTTATAGAATTGAACTTTTGAGCATTAATTATCCAATTTCGCGCTGCCGCTTTCCAGTCTTTCATTTTTGATTTCCCTCCCACTAACCAGCCGTTACTTTGAAAATGATTGAAGAATTTTTCGGCTTCGATATTGGAATTATTTTTCTCTTTAAAAAAAACCAAAATATCAGTCCAATCTGGTGGGATTGTGTCCTTTTTTTCCCGTGCTATTTTTTTTGCATCTCCTCCCTCAGCATCTTCCTGGACACCTCGCCCGCTATCACAATCATCTTTCAAAATGAAGTTCGCATTTTCATTATTAAAATTTTGTGTCTGTTCATTTACGTTTAAACCGTTTATACTGTTTGTATTGTTTATACTGTTTATAGAAGATACCAGCGCTTGTTCAGTGCCTGTATCACTACTTGTCTGTTGCTTGTTTACTACTTGTTCAATTGTTTGTTCATTTTTTAACACTTTGCGGTCTTTTTTTTGAACTGGTTTTAAGTCATCTGAAAAATTGATCAGGTGCACTAGACTTCCGCGAAATGGATTATACGACGGCTCATATTTTAAATACCCTTTATCATGCATTTCTCTCATGCATTTGTGATAAGTTGCTTTAGAACATATTTTACTAATTCGCATAACCTCATCTCGGGTAATGCTGATGGGATTCTGAAAACGGTTGAGGTTCCAAAACTGGAAAATGGAAATGTACAGACTGATATGTGTAGGATTGAGAGAGTTGTCCGAGACAACTTTATCAAAAAATCCTGTTAGGTGTTTGATGTAGTTCATGTTTTTTTTTGTAGATAGTTAAAATTGCAACTGTATCGCAACTGCAGTCGCGATGACTGTGAAAAGTGAACGATTATAAGTTAAGGGCTAAGAATTTTCAAGATTTCCTCGTATTTGTAATAAATGATGCTGCCAATTTTGGTGAAGTTTAGTGTTCCGTTGATACGGAGATTTTGTAAAGTACCAGGAGAAATTTTGAGTAGTTTTCGGACTTCAGATGATTTTAACCATTGCGCCGGCTGTTCTTGCCTACCGACCATCTCTTTGATTTCGGAGAGCATCACATTACTGAAATTTAGCAGGTCTCTTTTGGTTATGGGTTGGTGGTTGAGTAGTTCTAAATTCTCTACTCCAGGAAATAATTTTTTAGGATGTAAGTTCATGTCTAAATGAATTAAATTGTTAGATCACAAATTAATTTCATTTGTTTGACATTTAAACCCAAGGTGAACCCAAGTTGGGTGCTATTTTACCTTAAATTACCTTAAATCCCTTTGTTTATAGTAGTTTTTTTTTCAAAACATGAAAAACTCCGTTTTAACAAAATTAGAAAATTAGTGGTTTTTGGGCCAAAAATGGTGTTTTTGGAGTATAAACCCAATACGACCCAAGCTTGGGTAATGAATTCTTACAAAACTAATATTTATCTAAAAAAAAGCCCTGCAATTGCTAGGCTTAGTCAAATTCGTTGTTGATATTTTCATCTAAATTCAGAGAAAGTCCGTTTAGAAACTTCCCTTTTGGATCAGGTCTGTTTTTAATGTCACTAAAGCAACGATAGATACTATTGTCCAATTGTATGTTGAAAGCTCTACTAAACTCTTCCGCAATTTCTTTAATTTCGACTTTTCCACCGTTAAATATTTTTTGGTAATATAGCGAATAAATCAATTCTACCATTTCAATTTTTGTACCCGTCCATATAAGTTTTGATTTTACTGCAGAATGCTTTGTATTACAACTGTTGCTTATTTGCTCAATTTTTTCTTCCAAGTAAATTTCTAGGATATCATTTGCGATGATAGTAGCCAATTTCAAATCATGAGACGTACACAATTTTTTATCGAAATTTATTAAAATTACATCTGAATTAATTATCTGTTTACCTAAGTTTCTTATAAAGTACAAATGATCATTGTAACTGCTACCAGATCGGAAATATTTATAAAATTCCTTGTCTTTTTTAGAAAATTGATAACAAATATCAAGTGCTTTTTTGAGATGCCGTATTTTAAGTTTTTTGCTATTGGAAGGAGATTTCAACTCGATTTCCAATATTTTTTTATACAAGATGTATTTTGAGGTAATCTTAATTTTTAGTTCTTTAAAAAAGTGAATTTCATCTTCAACAGAATTGAATATATATTTCTTCAACCATTTAAAAAGCTCTTTAAGCTTTAATTCAATATACTGAATTACTTCTTTCGCCTGACAGATAGGATCGATAGTTTTATTTTTAATTTTTTCAATCTCCAATTCAAATTCACAAAAGAAAGTCGAGCAATATATTTGCATATATACGTTTTAGTTTACAAAAATTAAACTAAAGTATACTATTATTGTAAAGTTAAATCTTATAAAAAAGTTAATTATTTGATAATACCTTACCGAATTTTAGTGATGTGTTGATTTAATTAGTCTTGTCGAGCTTTATTTGATTCGTGATTTTGAACTTTTCTTTTAGAATCATCATATCGCTACTAATTTTCTTATCCAGAATCTTAGCATAATGCTGAGTAGTTTTTAAGTTGGTATGGCCCAGCATTTTACTTACGGTTTCAATAGGTACCCCATTAGAAAGTGTTATTGTTGTGGCAAAAGTATGTCTGGCAATGTGAAAGGTAAGTTCTTTATTAATTTCGCAGACATCAGCAATTTCTTTTAAATAGGCATTCATTTTTTGATTGCTCAAAATAGGCAACAGTCTATTTTCATTTACACAGGTTGGATGATTTTTATATTTATCGACAATTTCCATAGCCATGGGCAACAATGGAATCTTAGACGTAATATCCGTTTTTTGACGGTTCTTAAAAATCCATTTGTCTCCATCTATACCCAAACTAATATGATTTTTAGTTAACTGTTTAACGTCAATATACGCCAAGCCAGTAAAGCAGCTAAAAATAAATATATCACGAACCATCGCTACTCGTTCTATTTTGAAATCCTTATTGATAATATTTTGAATTTCCTCTTCTGTCAAATATACCCGCTCCACTTCTTTAACCTTGGATTTGTAATTAAAAAACGGATCCTTGCTTAGCCATCCATTGGCTAAACATTGATTGATTATTTTGTGGAAGTTTTTGATGTATTTTACCGCAGTATTGTTCGCGCAATTCCGGACGCTTCGTAAATAAAATTCGTATTCAGTAATGAAGGCGTAATCTATTTTGGAGATTTCAATATCGGACACTTTGTATTTCCATAGTAAAAAGTCTTTGGTATGACTGAGGGACGTTTTGTATCGCTCCAGTGTGCCAGGTGCATATTCAATCCCGACAAGTTCTTTCATTTTACGATTGTGTTCTACAAAAATAGGAAGGAGCATTCGACCACGTTCTTGGATGCCCAGAAGTTTGTTTTTGAAGACTTCAATTGTGAGGATTTCATTTTGATGTATCAATTCCATTTGGATGTCGAATATTTTCGATTTAACCAAATTTAGATATTCATTTAATGAACGGGCTTCTTCCGTACTGCCCTTCATTTTTGACATTTCCGGAGACCATTTACTGGAATCAATAAATTTTTTGGTACTGAACTCCATTCGTTTGCCATCAACGGTTAATCGCACATAGATTGGCAACTGTCCAGCTGCATTAGGTTTTGTGCTCTTCGCATAAAAGTGCAATGTGATTTTTGTTTTCATAGTTGGTAACCTTTTAATTAGTAATCAATTTAAATTTCTATACCAAACCAAACAAGATGTTCAAATGATGAACACTTCAACAAACATGTTGCTGAACCCTTTATTTGTATGGCTTAAGCCAATTTAGCGAGACCCTAGATTGGATATTTTTTTGGGTCTCGATTTTGACTCTTAAAAGATGAGATTTGATGACTAATTTGACTATGTCGTAAAAGTAAAAACCCCGTAAATCATAAGATTTACGGGGTTTTTATACCATTTGTTTTTATATTGGTAGAGAGAAAGGGATTCGAACCCTCGATATGTTGCCATATACACGCTTTCCAAGCGTGCGCCTTCAGCCACTCGGCCACCTCTCTGTTTTTATTTCAGGATGCAAATAACACACAAAAAACTGACTTACAAAAGTAAAAAGCGATATTATATCATTTCTCCTCGCAAAGATGTTTCAAAGATCATTTTAAACTCGGTCGCAGCTATATTCTGGCCCAATAGATACATCAGTTTTGTAATTGCCGCTTCTGTCGTAATATCCTTGCCAGAGATGACACCTATCTCTTTCATCGCAGTACTAGTATCATACTGCCCCATGTTTACACTACCGGCAGAGCATTGAGTTACATTAATGATATATATGCCTTTGTTTATGGCCTTTAAAAGCAGCGATATAAACCAATCTTCTGTCGGTGCATTTCCAGAACCATAAGTTTCAAGTACAATTCCTTTTAAGTTCTGGATATCCAGAATTGCGGCTAGAACTGTTTTACTCATTCCAGGAAACATTTTAACTATAACTACGTTATTATCTAAGTTTTCATGAACTACCAATTCTTTGCCTTGCTGCATAGGCAACAACAATTCGCGTCTGATCTTTAGGTTGACACCGGACTCTACTAATTCAGGATAGTTTGGTGAAGTGAATGCCTTAAAGTGCTCCGCATTTATTTTAGTTGTTCTGTTTCCCCTATACAATTTGTATTCAAAATAAAGACAAACCTCAGTAACAACTGCCTGACCATTTTCTCGTAAAGAAGCAATTTGGATAGCTGTAATCAAGTTTTCTTTGGCGTCGGTACGTAAATCTCCAATTGGCAATTGAGAACCTGTGAATACAACTGGTTTTGATAAGTTCTCTAGCATAAAACTCAATGCAGAAGCTGAGTAAGACATAGTGTCCGAGCCGTGCAATACTACGAAGCCATCAAATCCCAAATAATTGTCTCCAATAACAGAAGCTATTTTAGCCCACTCTTGAGGGTTCATGTTAGACGAATCAATCGGCTCCTCAAATGAAATGGTTTCAATCTCGCACTCCAATTGTTTCAATTCAGGAATCCTATTCAATAACTTGCTAAAATTAAATGCTTTTAAGGCACCGGTATCAAAGTCTTTGCGCATCCCTATGGTACCGCCGGTATATAATAAAAGTATTTTAGCCTTTGAGTTCATTATGGTATTTTAATTTATTAACCACTGGATTAGCATACATTGACAGCAAGCCTTGCAACGCTATAGGGTTTTCTGCATCTATTCTCATTTCTAATCTACGCTCAAAAAGCGATTTTTCTTCTTCAGTATATAAATGGGAATACACAGCTCTATTATTCAAAATATCATAAGCGATATAATTAGTAGGCCATAACTTATAATTACTCAATATTGAATCATCAATTACTTGCGCCAAGGCCAATATTTGTTTATTAGGCTTATCAAATTCTTCTTTGATTTTATCAATTTCAGTATTTAGCACATCTCCTATATGCATGTGTATTCTTTTTTTCTGTCCCATCACACCACTAAGAAGCGTCATAAAATCTTCGTTTTTTTCCTTAATGTATATTTCATTATTAGCCTCGGCCAGTAATTGGGGGATTTTCAGGACGTCAGTAGGATCGTACTCATAGGATAGTGAAACCGGGACCACTTTGATGTTTTTGAAATAATCCATGAGATCCATTCCATCAGAAGCCATTCCTACCATTTTCAGAACTCCAGGATTCGTGGCGTCATTCCCGTCTTTAGTTCTTCCTTCACGTTGCGCAATCCAAACGGAGCGGCTTTCCTCTAATAACAAATGACGGATATATTCTGACAATGTCCTTGAACTTTCTAACATCTCTCTTGGTGTCAAGCCTCTTCTAACTAGAAAATTTCGATTCATCTTTGCCAATACGTTAAGAAAATCTTTTTTAACTAAATTATCACCAATCGCAGATGCAGTCATCACCAAGCCATGCTCAAATAATGCCGTATTTAACAGGGTGGTATCTAAAAGGATGTCTCGATGATTGGATACAAATAAATAAGATTTCCCCTTTTCTAATTTTTCAAAACCAGAAGTCGTCAAACCATCGGAACTTTTTTCAATGATTTTACGCATAGAGTGATAAATAAAATTACATTGAAAATCACGAATAGATTGCGTTTTTCTCAATTGCTCTTTCCAAACAGAATCTTCTACCTGCGGAAAAGTAAAATTCATCAACGCCTTCATCATAGGATGATTAATCACTTTCAATATGGCATCGTTTATTTCGGCATCAAAAAATGGCCGAATAGTATCAAATTTTTGCATTTTTAGTAATTTATGGTGCGCAAATGAACAAAAAAAATATTAAATTATAATGAATTCTGTTTTAAATACCGAAAATTTCCTTAGAATTTTCAGTTGTCGCAGTTGCAATATCTTCTGCCGAAAGGCCGTAAATATGGACCAACTTGTCCAATACATTAATCAAGTAACTACTTTCATTTCTTTTACCTCGAAATGGAACCGGAGCAAGATAAGGTGAATCCGTCTCTAAAACGATATGCTTTAAATCAATTTGGCTCAAAAACTGATCAATCTTTCCGTTTTTAAAACTAACTACTCCACCGATTCCCAATTTCATATTATAAGATATCGCCAACAAGGCCTGCTCATAAGTCCCAGAAAAGCAATGAAATATCCCAAACAAATCATTTGATTTTTCTTCCTCCAAAATCTCAAATATTTCATCAAAAGCTTCACGACAATGGATTATGATGGGGAGCTTATGTTTTTTCGCTAATTGAATCTGCTTTCTAAAAGCGTCTTGCTGTTCCTTCAAATGCGTTTTGTCCCAATATAAGTCGATCCCAATCTCACCGATGGCATAGAACTTTCTTTTATCGAGTTCCTCTTCTACATGTTGCAGCTCCTCAAGATAATTTTCTTTTACATAAGTAGGATGTAGTCCCATCATCAGGAAAACATTGTCTGGATAATTTTTTTCCAAATCATACATAGCTTGAGTACAAGAAGAATCTATCGCTGGAATAAAAAACCGAGTAACACCCGCTTGAATTGCTCTTTGCATCATTTCATCACGGTCCTGATCAAATTCCTCTGAGTATAAATGGGTATGCGTATCTGTAATTGTCATTGTTTTCATTTAAAGAAGCAAAGTTAGCATTTTGAATTGTTGTTTTTTAGATTCACAGTAATTTAGATTACTTTTGATTTTCAGCTTTGAATTATGAAAAACCTACACGAATTCCTCCAAAAAGAAAAATACAAAAAAATAAAATTTAAAATCACCAAGACACATCACCTTTTGATAAAAGCAAAAATCAATGGTGTGGTTGGTAAGTTCATCCTAGACACAGGAGCATCAAATAGTTGTGTAGGATTTGAAAGTGTAAGCTTATTTCAACTCGAAGCAGAAGATTCGAAAACAAAAGCCTCTGGTGCTGGTGCAACAGGAATGCAAACACAAACAGCTTCAAATAACACTCTTCAATTAGGTTTATGGAAAGATCTGGGATTTAATTTAGTGATTTTTGATTTGTCTCATGTAAACGAAGCATTAATTCAGCATAAATCAAAACCGGTACATGGCATAATTGGTGCCGACGTATTAATGAAAGGAAGAGCGATTGTAGATTATTACAATCATTACTTATACCTACTTAAATAAAATAACACTGAATAACTTATAAACAAAAAGCGCATCGGGTTATCGATGCGCTCTTTTGAACTACTACAAACTCTATTAAACTTATTCTTTTATTATTTTAGAAGCTGACACTTTTCCGTCAATTTCCGTTTTAACAATATATATTCCTTTTTGCAAGTTGCTAGTTTGCAAAGTTGCTGCATTAGCACTTGGTCTAGTTGTTAGAACTTCTTGACCTAGGATATTGTAAACAGAAACTCTTTCAATAGTACTGTTTGCTTCTATTGTCAAATTGTTTTTAACCGGGTTAGGATACATTTTTACATTCGAAATTTCAAATTTAGTAGTTCCTAAAGTAGTCTTACCTATCACAACTTTTCCTAATGCTGCTTCATCAGCAGGATTACCATTTAATCCTTTTATCGTAAAACCATACTGAACAATTAATCCTGCAGGAATAGCTGTAGTTGTCGTAATACTGAACGCTTGGCCAGCTATTAAGGGAGCCGTAATTCCAAGAACATCTGTATAACCATTGTTCGGATCTAATCCCTTTATAAAAGCAATTGCAGTGTACCCATCAGCTAAGGTATTACTAGCAACATCACCATTAAAAGTAAGTATTTGACCCGCTAATGCACTATTCTCAATAAATGAGTTTCCTTCTATTATTTTGTTCCCTTTTCCTGCACCGTCTGACCAATAAGAATCAGTTGCATTATATGTACTAAAGTTCGGAGAAAGCGAAACAGTATCAGCTGTAGCATCCGAAACAGTTTTTACGTCTGCTATACCCCACGCTGAACCACTAGCATAAGATCCGTCTTTGTTAAACCAATTTAAATATCCAGTTAATTCCGATGAACCGTCTATTGTTACTGTTGAGGATGGCTCAGACACAGCAATCTTACCTATCACAACTTTTCCTAATGCTGCTTCATCAGCAGGATTACCATTTAATCCTTTTATCGTAAAACCATACTGAACAATTAATCCTGCAGAAATAGCTGTAGTTGTCGTAATACTGAACGCTTGGCCAGCTACTAAGGGAGCCGTAATTCCAAGAACATCTGTATAACCATTGTTCGGATCTAATCCCTTTATAAAAGCAATTGCAGTGTACCCATCAGCTAAGGTATTACTAGCAACATCACCATTAAAAGTAAGTATTTGACCAGCTAATGCACTATTCTCAATAAATGAGTTTCCTTCTATTATTTTGTTCCCTTTTCCTGCACCGTCTGACCAATAAGAATCAGTTGTATTATATGTACTAAAGTTCGGAGAAAGCGAAACAGTATCAGCTGTAGCATCCGAAACAGTTTTTACGTCTGCTATACCCCACGCTGAACCACTAGCATAAGATCCGTCTTTGTTAAACCAATTTAAATATCCAGTTAATTCCGACGAACCGTCTATTGTCACTGTTGTTATGCTTTCACAACGATCACCAACAGTGTATTTGAAATTTTTAGTTTGAGCTACACCACCAGCTGCATATGGAAATTTAGCAGCTAAAGAAAGTTCTGCACCAGGATCCTGCCCCATTATAGTTACTGTATACTGCTGCCCAGAAACCAAGGTCATAGGAGTAAAGGTAGAAGGACTGCGAAACAATTCTACGTTAGCAATACCCTCTTTGTCAGTATCTAAAACCGTAAAAGTAATTTTCACATCAGTTCCATTTGCTAATGTTTCAAATTTATAGGTATAGCCCTCAGAAAATGACCCGTCAAAAGCTTCTTTAGATGTTCCCTCGCAATCTGTACTAGCGTCTAAAGTAAAAGACACCGTATATTGTGAAGTTATAGTTCCATCTTCCGATGTAACGACTACATTAGCATCCCCTGGAAGCGCAGATGCTTGAGTTATAGCTATCGATGCTAAACTATTTGTTGTTGTTACTGCAGTAATTTGCGGTATTGTTGTTGTCCCCTTTGGAAGTACCAAAGAATAATTTAATTTATCCGCTGCAAAACCAGCTACTGTTTGTGCATCAACTTTAAGGTCAGTTAACGTAGTAACTTTAACACCACCATTACCAGCACTGCAATTATCACCAACAATGTATTTGAAATTTTTAGTTTGAATTACACCTCCTTCTGCATATGGAAATCTACCAGCTAAAGAAAGTTCTGCGCCAGGAAGTTGCCCCGTAATAATTGCTGAATACTGCTGCCCAGAAACCAAGGTCATAGCAGTAAAGGTAGAAGGACTGCGAAACAATTCTACGTTAGCCATACCAGGCTTGTCAGTATCTAGCACCGTAAAGGTAATTTTTACATCAGTCCCATTTGCTAACGTTTCAAATTTATAGGTGTAGCCCTCAGAAAATGCGGTGCCATTAGTTGGCACCTCTTTAGATGTTCCTTGGCAAGCTGTACTCGCGTCTAAAGTATAAGACACCGTATATGTTGCAGTTACAGTTCCATCTTCCGATGTGACGTCTACCGTAGCGTCACCTGGAAGTGCTAATGCCTGAGTTATAATTTGCGTTGCGGCACTGTTTGTTGTTGTTACTGCTGTAATCTGAGGAATCGTTGTTGTTTCCTTTGGAAGTACTACAGAATAATTTAATGTACCAGCTGCAAAACCAGCTACACTTACACCGTCCACTTTCAAGTCACTTAAACTCGCTATTTTTACTGGATCTGCAGCAGCTGGCTTATAAAAATAAACATTGTCAACGTACATCGTAGTACCCGCATTTGTAACAGGAACAATCCATTTTAAATGAGCTAAATCAACTCCTGGGTACGTACTTAAATCCAAATCATAAGAATTCCATGCTCCTTGTGTTTTTGCACCGACAACTACTATCTCTTTAGCTGCCTTATTAACATCTTCAAACTTAATGCTGAGTGATGTAAAGTTTGGAGAATAAACATCTATGTGAAATTTTGTCATTGTCGACACATCAACATCTCCACCACCGATACCTGAGTAATTGTGATTCGTGTATTTTTTAACAGTATTACCGTCAGCTAAAATAAGGTCATCTATAGAAGTTGAAGTCCCAAATTTATCGAAAATAACTCCAGCTAAATTAGTGTATTGTGGAGCAACAGGACTTGCAATACCATTGTAAAATGATACGTAATCACTCGTGCTTCTTGCTGGTGGATTAGCTGGTCCAGCTGAAATTTCAGCTGCCGCTACAATAGCTGCTCCTGCTATAGCTTTAACGTTGTCAACATAAGTGGTTGTTACTGCTAGAGCGTTAAAACCACCACCAAGCTTCCACAACGGAAAGAAAAGTATTCTTGCATATTCACCATTTGCAACAGCTGTCCCATCTTTTGGAGCACTGAAATTAAAACTAAGTGTTTCCCAGCCACTACCGGTATGAGCAGCTTCTGCAGCAGACTCTGGACCTGATTTACCATCTACAACTTTCGCAAGCATAGCAAAAGCAGTAGTTGAATAAACATCAACAGTAACCACTTTAGTAGTGCTTAAATCAATATAATTTGACTGCATGTACAGTTGAGCGTTTTGCCACGGATTAGCACCTGCTGCATTAGAGGTGATTATTTTCCCTGCTAATCCATTAGGACTTAAAGTTTCTGTAGTAGCAGAACCTAATCCTTGATCTCCTTTCCAGTTTGAAGTAGTAATTCCAGAACTAAAGTTCTCTAGGACCACCTGCGAATATCCTAATGAAAAAGTCAAGAGGAAAAATAATAAAGTAATTTTTTTCATAATATTAAGTTATTGGTTCTTTCCAAATTTAGGAATGTTATACACTACTACTTTAAAAGTCAAGTATTTAAAAACTATACAATACTACGATGAAGCCGTTTTCTATTAGAAGCAGTAAATAAGCCTATTTGCATGCATTTACAATATTTAAAGCGAAGTGTTGAAAATGACAAGCAGCTTAAATGTTGTGGTAATGTAATGGCAGATTCTTATTTTTAAGCAATAAAATTTGCATCATTAATTATTTTTTAAGCACATAAAAATAAAAACCGCATAAAAAAAGATAAAAAATTACATTAATATTATTTATCAATTCAAAAAAAATCCCTTGTCAGTTTTATAACTGATAAGGGATTCATTAATTTTGAGGTCTTTATTGTTTAAAGCTCAAATGCTTTTTTAGGATTGTTGTCTAACAATAACTCCATTGGATTCTCTAGAGCATCTTTAATGGCAACTAGGAAACCAACTGACTCACGGCCATCAATAATTCTGTGGTCATAAGAAAGCGCCACAAACATCATTGGGTGAATTTCCACTTTTCCGTTTACTGCAATAGGACGTTCGATAATGTTGTGCATACCAAGAATTCCTGATTGAGGAGGGTTGATGATTGGCGTACTTAACATACTACCAAAAACACCACCATTAGTAATGGTAAAGGTACCTCCAGTCATGTCGTCAACGGTAATTTGACCGTCACGTGCTTTTATTGCTAATCTTTTGATATCAGCTTCAACACCACGGAAAGTAAGGTTTTCAGCATTACGAACCACGGGAACCATTAATCCTTTTGGTCCAGAAACCGCAATTGAAATATCGCAAAAATCGTATGCTATTTTATAATCCCCGTCCATCATAGAATTTACGTCAGGATACATTTTCAATGCTCTGGTAACCGCTTTTGTAAAAAACGACATATAACCCAGACCTATTCCAGCGTGTTTTGCTTTGAACTCCTCTTTATATTGATTACGAATCAAGTTAATTGGCGTCATATTAACTTCGTTAAAAGTAGTCAACATTGCAGTTTCATTTTTGGCGCTAACCAGTCTTTCTGCTACTTTACGACGCAACATCGACAGTTTTGAACGTACAGAACTGCGGCTTCCTCCTGTAGGAGTACCCATAGAGGGCGTTGCATTTACGGCATCATCTTTAGTGATTCTTCCTTCTTTACCAGTTCCTTTTACTGAAGCTGGAGCAATATTTTTTTCATCTAATATTTTCTTTGCCGCAGGAGATGGAGTACCTGAAGCATAAGTTGCTGCTGGAGCTGCTGGAGCCGGAGCTGCTTTTGGAGCTTCGGCAACTGGAGCCTTTGTTGGAGCCTCTTCCGCTGTTGGAGTCTCTTTTGCAGCTGCAGTTGAATCAGCTGGTTTAGTTGCAGATGTATCAATCAAACAAACTACAGCTCCTACTGCCACTGCATCACCTTCTTCTGCTTTTAATGTGATAGTCCCGCTTGCTTCAGCTGGTAATTCTAGTGTTGCTTTGTCAGAATCAACCTCGGCAATTGCTTGGTCTTTCTCTACATAATCTCCGTCTTTTACTAACCAAGTTGCAATTTCAACTTCCTTGATAGATTCCCCTGGTGATGGGACTTTCATTTCTAAAATCATCTTTTATAATTTTTAAATTATGAATTTTTATTTCCGAATTGTACTAAAAACAACTTCTTTCTTGTGCACTTCATTTTCTAGCCCCAATAGTGGCGGCGTATTCTTTTGTCTCACTTATTCAAAACCCAAAATAAAATTCTGGATATGGAAAATATAGCTAGCAATTAAAATAGCTGCTTATTTTATGAAAATAAGTTTTTGTCAAAAACCATTCTAATGGCATCTGCGTGACGTCTTTTAGCTCTTGTATAACTTCCTGAAGCGGAAGCGGAATAAGCTCTTAATGACGCAAGTCTAAACTTCACTAAATTGAAATTCATCGACATAAAACCATAAGCCCCCATGTTCTTGGGTTCCTCCTGTGCCCACACATAATCATCGACATTTGGATACCTAGCTATAATTGCTTTTAACTGCTCTACCGGCAAAGGAAATAATTGCTCTATCCTAACAACCGCAACATCATTACGACCAATATTTTCTCTTTCGGCAGTTATGTCATAATAGAATTTACCTGTACAAAATACCAGTGTTTTAACCTCTTCTTTATTCACTGTTTCGTCATCAAAGGTTTCCTGAAAACTTCCTGTTGCAAATTCCTCTACAGTTGAAACTACTCTTGAATCACGCAATAAACTCTTTGGCGTAAACACGACAAGTGGCTTACGGAATTTTGTTTTCATTTGTCTTCTTAACAAGTGAAAGAAGTTAGCGGGAGTTGTACAATCCGCAACAAACATGTTATGTCTAGCACAGAGTTGCAAATAACGCTCCATCCTTGCAGAGGAATGCTCAGCACCTTGCCCTTCATATCCGTGAGGCAACAGCAGTACGATTCCGTTCTGACTGTTCCATTTGTCTTCTCCACACGAAATATATTGGTCAATAATAATTTGGGCTCCATTACTGAAATCACCAAACTGAGCTTCCCATATGGTAAGTGTTTTTGGACTTGCCAAAGCATAACCATAATCGAAACCTAAAACTCCATATTCAGATAAAGGAGAATTGTAAATACTGAATTTTCCAGTATTCTGCCCTTCTAAATTATTTATTAAAATTACCTCTTCTTCAGAATCTTCGACTTTTACAACGGAATGACGATGTGAAAAAGTTCCACGCTCTACATCTTGTCCAGAAATACGTACGTCATATCCTTCCTTCATCAGTGAACCATAAGCCAAATGTTCGGCCATAGCCCAATCCAACTTGTCAGTTTCAAAAAACATGGTTTTTCTATCGTTTATCAATTTTTGAATTTTATTGATAAACTTCTTGTCTGTCGGCAAATTACCAACTGCATTCACAACAATCTCTAAATCTTCTTTTGGATAGGATGTGTCTACTTTTTCAAGCATTTGAGTGTCCGTAACTTGTACAAAACCCTCCCATTCATTTTCCATAAATGGAGTAATTATAGTAAGAGCTTTTTTACGGGACGCTTCCAAGTTTAACTCAAGATCAGATTTGTACTCCACCTCAAGTTCTTTTACAAAACCGATATCTATGACACCTTCCGACAATAATTTTGCAGCATATATATCTCTAGGATTTTTATGTTTTGCAATAATTTTATATAAAAGAGGTTGCGTAAAACGAGGTTCGTCGCCTTCATTATGTCCGTACTTTCTATATCCTAACAAGTCAATAAATACGTCACGACCAAATTGCATTCTGAAATCCAATGCAAAAGACATAGCATGGACTACTGCTTCGGCATCATCGCCATTAACATGCAAAACAGGGGAAAGTGTAACCTTAGCGACATCTGTACAATATGTTGACGAACGTCCGTCAAGATAATTAGTTGTAAATCCAACTTGGTTATTAATTACAATATGAATTGTTCCACCGGTTTTGTAACCCTCTAATTGCGCCATTTGCACAATTTCATAAAGAATACCTTGCCCTGCAATTGCGGCATCACCATGGACTGCAATTGGCAAGACTTTTGAAAAATCACTCGGAAAGTACTTATCCTGCTTCGCTCTTGTAATTCCTTCAATTACCGCGCCGACTGTTTCCAAATGCGAAGGATTTGGAGCAAGATTGATACTGATTTGTTTACCTGTACTTGTAGTTTTATCAGCAGTAAGACCTAAATGATATTTTACATCTCCATCAAAATACTCCTGATCATAATCTTTACCATCAAATTCACCAAAGATATCTTGAGTTGATTTGCCAAATATGTTTGCCAAAACGTTCAAACGACCGCGATGTGCCATTCCCATAACGAACTGCTCGACCCCTCTTTCGGCTGCTTTTTCAATTAGCGAATCAAGAGCAGGAATTATAGTTTCCCCTCCTTCCAAAGAAAATCGTTTTTGTCCCACGTACTTTGTATGAAGAAAACTCTCAAAGGCAACCGCTTCATTTAATTTATTAAGAATCGATTTTTTCTCTTCTGAAGAAAAATTAGGGTGATTGTCGTTTACCCCCAATTTCCTTTGAATCCAGTCAATAATCTCCGGTTTTCTGATGTACATATATTCAACACCAATGTGTTGACAATAGATAGAATCTAGGTGTTTTATGATCTCGGCCAATGTACAAGGTTCTTGCCCGATTATTTTAGCTGCGTCAAAAACAGTATTTAAATCTGCCGATGAAAGTCCAAAATTAGCAATGTCAAGATCTGGCTCGAACATCCTTCTTTCTCTTACTGGGTTCGTTTTTGTAAACAAATGTCCACGACTACGATAGCCTTCGACAAGCTTCAATACGTTAAACTCTTTGTGAAGTTTTTCAGAAATTTGGGAGTAGTCAGCATTGCCTGAAGTCGCACTAACTATGTGTTCAACAGGGTTTTCACCATTGTAAGTCTCAACCCCAAAGTCGAAACCTTGAAAGAAACTTCTCCAACTTGGCTCGACACTATCTGGGTTTTCTAAGTACTGATCGTATAATTGTGCAAAAAATTCTGTGTGTGCTGCGTTTAAAAATGAGAACCTATCCATAATTTTAGTTAATATACTTTTAGTTAAAATAGTTTGGCAAAAGTACAATAATCTACTAAATTTACATTTACTTTTAAACACTTTTATGTGCAAAAATGTTTAAAACCTTACTGTTTATGAGAAAAAATCAACATAAGTGTGTTTCAAAAATCATTTTGGCTCTTTTTATCTCATTAATTTCGAATGAGTTATTAGCACAACAACAAGGATTGTCCTCCAAATCGAATAGTGATTTCTGGAAAAACGTACAATTTGGCGGTGGCATCGGATTGGGCTTTGGCACCGGGTATACCGATATATCTTTAGCCCCTAGCGCCATTTATAATTTCAATGAATATGTAGCCTTGGGTTTGGGCGCACAATACACTTATGCAAAACAGAGAGCCTTCTACACTTCTAATTTATATGGTGGCAGCATTATCGCATTATTTAATCCCATAAGAGAAATACAAATTTCGGCAGAATTGGAAGAATTGAGAGTTAATGTGAACTTAGACGGCTCGAACAGCGACCCACAAGACTATTGGAACACAGGTTTGTTCTTTGGTTTAGGTTACAGAAACGGCAACGTTACGATAGGAGCACGTTATAATGTGTTGCAAGACGGCACAAAAAATGTTTATAGCCAAGCCTTCATGCCTTTTGTTAGGGTCTATTTCTAAAAATTTTATACATAGAAATTAAAATTAACGGTATTTGTTTTTAAACCACACTTTTTGCCATTCCCTTTTTAAAATCAAAAAAGAAACTTGTTCCGCCAAAACCACTAAATCCGAACCATCCATTTTTTTTACCTCGTCCTCAGAAACATCAATTATATAAAGAAGGTTAAGGTATTCAGCAAATTTATATTGAATCAATCTATAGATTTTTTCATGTAATTGAATTTTCAATTCATCAGGAGATATGCTCATTGGAAAATCAATTCCTTCATTGGCCAAATTAAAATCCTTATTTATTTGCTCAATTAACTTGAGGTATAAAGTTTCATTTTCTGCTTCAGAAAGCAATAAGTCGACGTTTTTTGGGGCTATAAACATGGCTTTTTTATTTTTAGTAGTTTGACACGAGATTTTTTGATGAGTTTAAACTTTTCGACTCATTAAGTTTTCTCCAAAAGCCTTTAATATTGATTTCTTATCTTCTTCAATATTCATTCTTTCTAAGGTTGCAAAAGCTTTATTGGTGTACTCTTTTATCGCTTGCTGCGTTGCTTTAGCAGCTCCAGACTTGTTAAAAATATTTTTTACCTTATGAATTTTGTCCGCATTGTCATCAAGCCGATCAGCAAACACTTGCATTAATTGCGATGCCTCATCTTTACTAGAAAAACTCATAGCTTTCAAATACAAATACGTCTTCTTGTTTTCAATAATATCACCTCCCACTTGCTTTCCAAAGGTTTTAGGGTCACCAAAGGCATCCAAGTAATCATCTTGCAGTTGAAAAGCCAAACCTAAATTCAATCCAAAATCATATATTAAATCAGCATTCTCTTCAGAGGTTTCAGCAATTATAGCACCCATTTTCATGGCGGCTGCTACAAGAACCGCTGTTTTATACTCAATCATTTTGAGATATTCAGGAATAGTTACATCATCCCGAGTTTCGAAATCAACATCCCATTGCTGCCCTTCGCAGACTTCAAGAGCTGTTTTACTAAACAACTTCGCCAATTGCATAAAAGTCTTTGGTTCATATTGTTCGAAATATTGATATGCCAAAATAAGCATCGCATCACCAGACAAAATCCCAGAGTTAACATCCCATTTCTCATGAACGGTTTGATGTCCGCGGCGTAAGGGCGCATCATCCATAATGTCATCATGAACCAAAGAAAAGTTATGAAAAACCTCAATAGCCATAGCAGCTGGCAGCGCTTTTTTGTAGTCAACATTAAAAACTTCTGTAGTCATCAAAGTCAAAACTGGACGTATCCGCTTGCCGCCTAAACCCAAAATATAGGAAATAGGCTCGTATAGGTTTTTCGGCTCTTTGCTACTGAGATGATTTTCTAAATAGATAATGAAGAAATCTTGATACTGATTAATGGCATGCATGAAAGTAAATTTTTTGCTAATTTAATGCATTCAACCGTGATTACAAACACCGTTTCTTAACGAAATGTTAAATGTGTTAAAATACAATGGAAACTATTTTAGTATTTAAAGTTTCCGTATTACTTTTGCACACAAAATTAAAATTCGCAATTAAAACAATGAATACTAGCCTACCAATATCAACAACAAAATGGACCATTGATTCTAATCAATCTGACATCCTCATTAAAGCAAGACACTCTTTGATTGCTTACATCGCAGGATCCGTAAATAAATTTAAAGGACATGTCAATATTCATGAAGATACAATAGAAGATGCTTCCATTGAATTTTGCTTGGATGTAAATAATACGGCTTATAAACCTGGAAAAAAAAACTCAGAGATAAGACCAACTGATTTTCCATATGTTAATTTTAAATCGACTTCATTCCAAAAAATAAACAACAATATTAACTTTCTAAAAGGAGAATTAACGATTGATAACATAACAAAAGTAGTAGAGCTAGATGCTGAGTTTATCGGAATAAAAACCTACGATGGAGTTCATAAAGCAGTGTTTGAGGTAGTCGGACAAATAAACCGAAAAGATTTTGGACTGTCCTCAAATGCTACGAAACAAACAAGAGGATTGAGCTTCGGTCGAGATATAAACTTGATTGCCAGTTTGGAGTTTTCAGTCTAAAAGAAGTAGAAAAAAATGAAAGAAAAGATAATCACAAAAGCAAGCGATATGTTCTTAAAACTAGGTTTTAAGAGTATCACAATGGACGATATTGCGAGCGAAATGTGCATTTCAAAAAAAACGATTTACAAGTTTTTCTCTAACAAAGAACTGTTAATACGAGAAAGTACAACGCACATACATAAAGAGCTGCACGAAACAATAAATAGTGTTTTGAAAATGAATCACACTGCTATCGAAGAAAATTTCAAAATAAGAAAAATGTTCCGTGAGATGTTTAAATCGTCCGTAGACAGTTCCTCAATCTATCAATTAAAAAAACATTACCCAGAGGTTTATGAAAAAGTAATGTTACGAGAGATAAACGAGTGTTCGATGTGGTTTAGAGAGAACATTTTAAAAGGAATAGAAAATGGGCTATATAGGCCAGATTTAGATGTAGATATCTATGTGAAATTTTACTATACCTTAATATTTAACATCAACGAAAACACAAGCTCTGAAAAAGAAGCGCAAAAACTAGAACTTGAAGCATTAGAATACCACACCAGAGCCATGGCGACTCCAACAGGAATTATAGAACTCGAAAAACATTTACTAAACCCTAATACATAATGAAGAAAATAATTTTAATGACATTCTTGATATTTGCAATAACCGCAACGTCTCAAGAAGTCAAATCGCTAGCATTAAAAGACGCGATTACCTACGCTTTAGAAAATAAAGCAGATGCCAAAAAAGCACAATTAAAAGTAGAAAACAGTAAGTATCAAATTGAGGAAGTACGATCCAGAGCATTACCTAAAATATCTGCGAATGCCAGTCTAACTTTTAATCCTATTCTACAGACTACTTTTCTTGATTCAGGCTCCTTTGGCGGAGAACCAGGCAACGTAATACAGGCTACTTTTGGTCAAACATGGAGCTCTGTTGCAGGAATTTCGCTAACACAAACCCTTTTTGACCAATCCGTATTCACCGGTTTGAAAGCGGCGAAATCAACTAGAGAGTTTTATCAAATCAACCAGCAATTGACTGAAGAACAAGTAATCGAAAGGGTAGCAAACAATTATTACCAGGTTTATGTTCAACGTCAAAACCTAAACGTTTTGGACAGCACCTATATCAATACTAATAAAGTAAAAAATATTATCAAAGGTTTATTTGATAACGGACTAGCCAAAAAGATAGATTTGGACAGGATTTTAGTAAAAATTTCAAACATTGCTACACAACGCCAGCAGGTTTTAAATGCAATACAAGTTCAAGAAAACACATTAAAGTTTTATATGGGAATGCCGATAGAAACTAAAATTGAAATCCCTTATGCAGCATTTGAGGTTAGCCCGCAAGCTTTTTCAGAAGTTCCAAACACTGCAACCAGAACAGAATTTTTGCTTATGGAAAAACAAGAGCAACTATTAGAAATTCAAAAGAAATCACTGATAGCAGGCTACTATCCGAGCCTATCTCTTTCGGCAGGCTACAACTATATAGGTCAAGGACCGCAAATTCCCTGGGGAGCAAAACCAGCTGACGGAGTTTTTTGGACCGATTTCTCTTCAGTAGGATTGAATTTGAAAGTACCCATTTTCTCTGGGTTTGAGACTAGGACAAAAGTTAGTCAAGCAGATGTGGCATTGAGATCAATGCAAGAAGACATAAAAGACACAAAATTGTCGCTTGATTTAGCGTACGCTAATGCTAAAACACAAATTGACAACAGCATGATCATCATTCAAAACCAAAAAGGAAATGCCAAGTTAGCGAAAGATGTTTTAAGTAACACTAAAAACAATTATTTACAAGGCTTAGCTTCTTTGACAGATCTATTAGATGCAGAAAACGCTCATACCGAAGCACAAAATAACTACACCTCTGCCATATTAGGTTACAAGCTAGCAGAAATACAATTAATTAAATCAAAAGGCCAACTAGGAACACTCATAAACAACTAACAAAATGAAAAGAAATATAATAACAATAGCAGTAATACTGGGTTCTTTAGGGCTTATCGCTTTCACCTTGATGAATAACAAAAAAGAGAATGAAGCAAAAACAGCTATAGTTGCAGAAAAAAATGCAAGTATAAGTGTCAGAATAAACCCTGTAACAACAGAAGAAATTTCATTAGATTTTTCAGTAAATGGCAACTTTGAACCAGTCCAAGAATTAACTTTTTCAGCAGAAAAATCTGGAAAAGTGATTACCGTCTTAGCAAATGAGGGCGACTATGTGAATGTAGGCCAAACATTGGTCATTGTTAGAAGTGACGTTGTAAATGTAAATGCCCAGACAGCTAAAGCGATTTATGATAACGCACAAGCCGACTATTCCAGGTATGAAAATGCGTTTAAATCAGGGGGAGTAACCAAACAACAACTAGATCAGGCAAAATTAGCTTTGACGAATGCTGGATCTAACTTAAAGACAGCTAATATTAACGTAGGTGATACCAGAGTAAAATCACCAATAAAAGGATTTATCAACAAAAGATTCATTGAGCCAGGTTCTATGCTGGCAGGTATGCCAGCAACCGCTATGTTTGAAATTGTAAATGTTTCTTCCTTAAAATTAACAGTTACAGTAGACGAAAGTCAAGTTGCCAACTTAAAATTAGGAAGCCCGGTTGAGGTTAAGGCAAGTATTTATCCCGATGTTAAGTTTACCGGAAAAATCACTTTCATCGCACCAAAAGCAGATTCAACTTTGAATTTTCCAGTAGAAATAGAAATCGCCAACACATCATCAAATGATTTAAAAGCAGGAATGTACGGAACAGCTTTATTCGCATCAAAACAGCAAAAACAATCTATGATGGTTGTACCTAGAAATGCGTTTGTAGGTAGCGTTAGTAGCAATCAAATTTTTGTGGCTGAAAACGGAACGGCTAGATTAAAAACTGTAACTGCGGGAAGAATTCTGGGAGACAAAGTAGAAATCCTAAACGGACTTTCAAATGGAGAAAGCGTTATCGTAACTGGACAGATAAACCTGCAAGACGGAAATAAAGTGGATATAATAAAATAATTTTAAATGATGAGTTTAAAGTTTTAAATTCATTTCACGACTTACAATTAAACATATGAAATTAGCAGAAATATCCATAAAACGTCCCTCATTAGTAATTGTATTGTTTACAATTCTGATTCTTGGTGGACTCTTTAGTTATAGTCAATTGGGCTATGAATTAATTCCAAAATTTGAACAAAACGTTATTACTGTTGCCACAATATATCCTGGAGCATCTCCATCTGAAGTTGAAAATACGGTAACCAAAAAAATTGAGGATGCGATTTCCTCTTTAGAAAATATAAAAAAAATTGACTCTAAGTCTTATGAGAGTTTATCAACGGTATCTATAACACTAAACTCAGCGGCTAAAGTTGACGTCTCATTAAATGATGCACAACGTAAAATAAATGCGATAATAAGTGACTTACCAAAGGACGCTAAAGCTCCATCATTGAGTAAATTCTCTTTAAGCGATCTGCCTATTATGACTATCGGCGCTAATGGAGAAATGGATGAAGTGGCATTTTATGACTTAATGGATAAAAAAATAGCCCCAATCCTTTCACGTGTTGCCGGTGTTGCTCAAATAAACATTATTGGAGGTCAAGAACGTGAAATACAAGTTAACCTTGATGCTCTAAAAATCGAAGGTTACGGACTTTCTGTTCCACAGGTACAACAAGTAATTCTCTCCTCAAATTTAGACTTCCCTACGGGAAATATAAGAACTAGAGATCAAAAAATTCTTATTCGATTAGCTGGTAAATATAAAAATGTTGACGAACTACGAAACCTAATAGTATCTTCAAAGAACGGAGTTCAAGTTAGGCTACAGGATATTGCTGATGTTCAGGATAGTCAAAAGATTGCAGAAAAAATAGCTCGTGTCGATCAAAAAAGTTCTATTATTTTACAAATTATTAAACAATCTGATGCCAATGCTGTAGCTGTAAGTGAAGAGTTGCTAAAAACCATCACTAAATTAGAAACCGATTACAAAACTAGCCAACTGGAACTGAATGTAGCTAAGGACACTACTGTTTTTACATTAGAAGCTGCAGACTCTGTAGTTCATGATTTATTGATTGCAGTATTACTTGTAGCATTTGTGATGTTGTTTTTCTTGCATAGTATTAGAAACTCACTGATCGTAATGGTTTCTATTCCGGCATCGTTAATCTCAACATTTATTGGAATATACCTATTAGGATACACCCTAAACCTGATGAGTTTATTAGGATTATCGCTGGTTGTAGGTATTTTAGTCGATGATGCGATTGTTGTTCTAGAAAATATTTACAGGCATATGGAGATGGGTAAAAATCGAGTGCGTGCAGCCTACGACGGAACTGCCGAAATTGGTGGGACGGTAACTTCTATCACCTTAGTAATTGTGGTGGTGTTTCTACCAATCGCGCTGAGTTCTGGTTTAGTTTCAAACATAATTACACAATTTTGTGTTACTGTAATTATTTCTACATTGTTTTCGTTATTAGCCTCTTTTACAATAATTCCGTGGTTGTCTTCTCGTTATGGAAAACTGGAACATATAGAAGGTAAAAACCTTTTTGGAAGAATTATTCTTGGATTCGAAAGCTACTTGACACGTTTTATAAACTGGGTTTCTGGTTTATTAACATGGTCATTAGATCACTATAAAACAACATTAGCAATTGTTCTATTACTGTTTTTTAGTTCTATAGCGCTTATTCCAGCAGGTTTTATTGGTGGGGAGTTTTTTGCATCTTCGGATAGCGGCGAGTTTTTAGTTCAAATAGAGATGCCAAAAGATGCTTCTTTAGAACAGACCAACTTTATGACACAAAAAGCGGAAGCATTTTTAAAAACCCAAGAGTATGTGCAAACACAAATTACTACTGTAGGTCAAACTAGTGAAGGACTAGGGTCTTCACAGGCAACTGCTTACAAAGCTGAAATTGACGTGAAAATGGTTGACCAGAAAGACCGGACCGATGGTGCCTCAGTATATGCCGCAAAAATAAAGCGTAAACTTCAAAATGTTCTAGTTGGGGCCAAAGTGAAAACTGTTCCCGTAGGTATATTAGGAACAGCGGAAGATGCTACACTAGGCTTGATAGTAACCGGTTCGTCACTAGAAAGCGCTATGGCTTTTGCAAAGCTGGCTCAAGCAGAGTTATACAAAATACCTGGTGCAACAGAAATTAAACTATCTGTTGAAGCAGGAAATCCTGAAATTAATGTTAAAGTAGATCGGGACAAAATGGCTTCACTCGGACTTTCACTACAGACAGTAGGAATGACAATGCAAACCGCCTACAGTGGAAATACCGATGGCAAATTTAGAGCTGGAGAATACGAATATGACATTAACATTAAATACAATGCATTTGACAGAAAAAGCATGAACGATGTTAGTAATCTGATTTTCATGAACGGCAGAGGAGAGCAAATAAAACTTTCACAATTTGCAAGTATAAGAGAAGGCTCTGGACCTAGCCAATTAGAACGTAGAGACAAAACAGCTTCCGTTACAGTAAAAGGTCAAAATGTAGGAGTTCCCGCGGGAACTATTGTAGGCCAATGGCAAGAAAAAATTGATAAACTCGAAAAGCCCGCTGATGTGAATTACATCTGGGGAGGAGATCAAGAGAACCAAAGTGAAGGTTTTGGAACATTAGGTATCGCCTTATTGGCTGCTATCATACTTGTATATCTTATAATGGTTGGATTGTATGACAGTTTTGTCCACCCATTTGTGGTATTGTTTGCCATTCCACTTTCTTTTATTGGAGCCTTATTAGCCTTAGCTTTAACTAACAATACTTTAAATATATTTACCATCCTTGGTATAATTATGCTGATTGGTTTGGTCTGTAAAAATGCGATTATGTTAGTCGATTATACGAATCAGCGAAGAGCAGCGGGAGAAACGATAAGAACAGCTTTAATTCAAGCTAATCATGCTCGCCTTCGCCCCATTCTAATGACAACTATAGCAATGGTCTTTGGTATGTTCCCGATCGCATTAGCTACAGGCGCAGGCGCTGAATGGAAAAATGGTTTGGCTTGGGTAATCATTGGTGGATTAATAAGTTCCCTTTTCCTTACTTTAATAGTCGTACCTGTTATCTATGAAATAATGGAGAAGTTAATTCACAAGCTTACAAAGGGAAAAGAAACAGATTATGAAGCTTTGATGGTAGAAGATTATGAGCATAAAGCACTAAATGAGGATAACCTAAATGCTGAACCTAAGCTTTAATTATAAGTTCAAAACAAAAAAAGCTGCCTATCCAAGCACAGGATAGGCAGATTTTTAATTTAAAAATGGTACTTCACATGTTATTAGTGCCAATAAAAAAGGCTTCCGTGCATTACGGAAGCCTTTTTTATTAAAGTAAATTTTACTAATCAATATTAGCTATTGCGTCACGTTTCCAGTTTTTTACTGCGGCAACCCTGTTGTCAGAATAGTCCACTTCGCTTAGAACTGAATCATTCCAGAAAAACCACTTTCCTACTTTTTGTCCTTTGCTGTATTCTGCAACAGCGGTCTTATTACCGTTTACATCATAAGAAACCCATTTTCCTTGTAGTTTTCCATCTTCATAAAACCCTTCTTGTTTTACCTGACCATTATCGTAAAGGAAAGTAGCCTTAACGAAGTTTCCAACTACTTCTAATTTTGGTTTTACATTAGTGTTTTGAGCGAAAATCATTCCTGTGATTAACATTGTACCGATAACTATATATTTTTTCATCTTGATAGGTTTTTAATTGTTTGCTCAACAAATATATATAATGTTTTTACATTAAAAAAACTATTTGGTAACAATTTGGTAACATTGGACTAAAATTTAACATTTGAGATTCAAAACATATCTATTTTACCAAAGTAATAAACCGGTTTTCTCAATTCATTGTTCATAATAAGTTATAAATTTGCAGCCAAGTCCAAAGGGCCAAAACATAGAATAACCTAAATTTTTGATAATGTATAGAAGTCATAATTGCGGCGAATTAAACGCATCACATATAAACGCTGAGGTAACACTTGCTGGTTGGGTTCAGAAATCTCGTGATAAAGGTTTTATGAATTGGATTGATTTGAGAGATCGTTACGGAATTACACAATTGATTTTCGACGAAGGTCGCACCGAAAAAACGGTATTTGAGCTGGCTAAGACTTTAGGCCGTGAATTTGTGATTCAAGTAAAAGGAACGGTAATCGAGCGTGAAGCTAAAAACAAAAACATTCCCACTGGCGAAATTGAACTTTTAGTGACTGAACTAAACATATTAAACGCTGCCTTAACTCCTCCTTTTACAATTGAAGATGACACGGATGGCGGAGAAGACATAAGAATGAAATACCGTTACTTAGACATAAGAAGAAATCCGGTGAAAAATAGTTTGCTGTTTCGACACAAAGTAGCAATGGAAGTACGTAAATATCTTTCGGATCTTGATTTTTGTGAAGTAGAAACACCCTACTTAATAAAATCTACTCCAGAAGGGGCTAGAGATTTTGTTGTCCCTTCTCGAATGAATGCAGGCCAATTTTATGCTTTACCACAATCACCACAAACCTTCAAACAATTATTGATGGTTGGCGGCATGGATAAATACTTCCAAATCGTGAAATGTTTTCGTGATGAAGATTTGCGTGCAGACAGACAACCCGAATTTACACAAATCGATTGTGAAATGGCTTTTGTGGAACAAGAGGATATTTTAAATGTATTTGAAGGATTAACTAGACATCTTTTAAAAGAGATAAAAGGAATAGAAGTGGATAAATTCCCTCGTATGACCTACGAGCATGCCATGAAAACCTATGGCAATGATAAACCAGACATTCGTTTCGGAATGGAATTTGGTGAATTGAATGAAGTGGCTAAAAACAAACACTTCCCTGTATTCAATATTGCCGAATTAGTTGTTGGAATTGCCGTTCCTGGCGGAGGAAGTTACACAAGAAAAGAAATAGATGCTCTTATTGACTGGGTAAAACGACCTCAAGTGGGTGCTTCCGGAATGGTTTACGTAAAATGTAACGAAGATGGATCTTACAAATCATCGGTGGATAAGTTTTACGATCAAGATGATTTATCGAATTGGGCAAAAACAACCGGAGCAACAGCTGGCGACATGATTTACATATTGTCTGGTCCTGCCGATAAAACAAGATCCCAATTAAGTGCTTTGCGAATGGAATTAGCAACACGTTTAGGATTACGAAACCCAGCCGATTTTGCCCCATTATGGGTGGTTGACTTCCCATTACTAGAATTTGACGAAGAGAGCGGTCGTTATCACGCAATGCATCATCCCTTTACCTCGCCAAAACCAGAGGATATACATTTATTAGAAACAAATCCAGGAAAAGTTCGTGCCAATGCATATGATATGGTTTTGAACGGAAATGAAATTGGAGGAGGCTCTATTCGTATTCATGATAAAGCAACACAACAACTAATGTTTAAATATTTAGGCTTTACTGAAGAAGAAGCCAAAGTACAATTTGGATTCTTAATGGACGCGTTCCAATTTGGAGCACCTCCACATGGAGGTTTAGCATTTGGTCTAGACCGATTAGTGGCAATCTTAGGTGGTCAAGAAACCATCCGTGACTTCATCGCATTCCCCAAAAATAATTCTGGAAGAGATGTAATGATAGATGCGCCATCAGTAATTGATGAATCCCAATTAAAAGAGCTTCACATAAGATTAAATTAAGGCAGTTAATCGGATATATTTACCGGAAAACGTTGAATATCAATTATTTTAATAAAAAAATTCACATTGATAGTATTCGTGTTATATTATATATTATATTTGCCCATTATAAATTATTATTACTATTACAATGCGTACAGGTACAGTTAAATTTTTCAATGAGTCAAAAGGTTACGGATTCATTACAGACGAAGAAACAGGAAAAGACATTTTTGTTCATGCATCAGGAATCAACGCGGAAGAATTACGCGAAGGTGACAGAGTTAGTTATGAAGAAGAAGAAGGAAGAAAAGGGAAAGTTGCTGCGAAAGTAGCAGTTATCTAAGCAAAAAATTATCATTTTTGCCTACGAATGTTTAAAACGTTTCGATTTATTTCGAAACGTTTTTTTTTGGTTATACCCGAAATACCAAATGATAAAAGCCAATTCAGATATCTTATTTATAATTATTCAAAATTAAAAGTTAATTCTCTTTATGCTATAACTAAATTTCAAATTACACTTGTGTTTTAAATCCTTGCAACCTATCTTTGTGGCTTATTTTAGCCTAAAAAACACTTTAATTATGCAATCTGATCAATTAAATTATATCCCTATTTTATTACAGTTTTTATTAGCTGCTGGATTTGTTGTCGGAACCATTATAGTTTCAGGTAAGTTAGGACCCAAAAGAAAATCAGAAATTAAAGGTAAAAACTTTGAATGCGGCGTCGAAGGTATAGGAAATGCACGTATTCCATTCTCAGTAAAATACTTTCTTGTTGCCATATTGTTTGTATTGTTTGATGTCGAGGTGATTTTTCTTTATCCTTGGGCAATCAACTTTAAGGAATTAGGAATGGAAGGCATGGTTAAAATGGTCATATTTATGGTTCTCCTTTTGGTGGGGTTTTTCTACATTATCAAAAAGAAAGCGCTAGAATGGGAATAAGAAATTATTATAAACATTGAATTGAAAACAACCTATATGGTTAACGATTCAAATTTTCTAATTCAAAATATAAAACGATGAGTAATTCAAGCATAAAAATAGTTGAGCCGCCAGACGGTGTTGTTGGAGAAGGATTTTTCGCCACAACACTAAATGATGTTGTAGGTATGGCTCGCGCCAATTCACTTTGGCCATTGCCATTTGCAACTTCTTGTTGCGGTATTGAGTTCATGGCTACCATGGCCTCACATTATGACTTGGCTAGATTTGGATCTGAACGTGTTAGTTTTTCTCCCCGTCAAGCCGATATGTTAATGGTAATGGGAACTATTTCTAAAAAAATGGCCCCTATTTTACGCCAAGTATACGAGCAAATGTCAGAACCAAGATGGGTTATAGCTGTTGGCGCTTGTGCTTCCTCAGGAGGTATTTTCGACACCTACTCTACTCTTCAAGGAATTGACAAGGTTATACCCGTTGACGTTTACGTGCCAGGGTGCCCTCCTAGACCGGAGCAAATAGTAGATGGAGTAATGAAATTACAAGAATTAGTTAGAACGGAAAACGTAAGACGAAGAAGTTCACCTGAATACCAAGAATTATTGGCATCTTATAATATCAAATAACATCATGGCATTAGAAAACACAGTAATTCAAGATAAATTAACAGCAGCGTTTGGCGAAAATGTGCTTCACTTCAAGCAAGAAAAAGATATCTTTTCGTTTGAAATTCCTGCTGACAAAATTACAGCGATTGTTCTCTTTTTAAAAAATGACCCTTTACTACGTTTTAATTTTTTGACTGACTTGTGTGGAATACATTATCCTGATAATGAAGTTGACCGACAATTTACAATCGTATATCATTTGCACAATTGGTATGAAAACAAACGTATAAAGATCAAAACATATATCAATGGTGAAAAGCCAGAGATAAAAACAATCTCTAACATTTTCCTCTGTGCAAACTGGATGGAAAGAGAGACCTATGATTTTTACGGTGTAGATTTTATTGGACACCCACAATTAAAGCGTATTTTGAACATGGATGAAATGGTTTCGTTTCCCATGCGCAAAGAATTTCCTATGGAAGATGGCGGACGAACCGATAAAGACGATCGCTTTTTCGGCAGAACAATCGACAATTGCTAAAAATAAAATTTATAATTTTTCACATTCAATAAATGTCAGAACTATTATTACCCCCAGAGCATCGCTATGCTAAAATAATGAAAGAGAAGATAAATGAAGATGGAAGCGAACTTTCCATATTAAATTTAGGTCCTACTCATCCTGCTACGCACGGAATTTTCCAAAACGTTTTATTGATGGACGGGGAACGTATTTTAGAAGCCGAACCAACCATTGGTTATATACACCGCGCTTTTGAAAAAATTGCAGAAAACCGCCCTTTTTACCAAATAACTCCACTTACAGACCGAATGAACTACTGCTCCTCTCCCATCAATAATATGGGATGGTGGATGACTTTAGAAAAACTACTCGATGTTGAAGTACCAAAACGTGCTCAGTATTTAAGAGTTATTGTGATGGAATTAGCAAGAATTACGGATCATCTTATCTGTAATTCTATTTTAGGAGTGGATACTGGTGCTTACACTGGATTTCTTTATGTTTTTCAGTTTAGAGAAAAAGTATATGAGATTTATGAAGAAATTTGTGGAGCTCGACTGACTACTAATATGGGAAGAATTGGTGGTTTCGAAAGGGATTGGTCACCAGAAGCTTTTAGAAAATTAGATGTGTTTTTAGAAGAATTTCCAGTAGCTTGGAAAGAATTCGAAAATCTATTTGAAAGAAACAGAATTTTCATGGACCGAACAATAAATGTAGGTGCAATTTCTGCTGAACAAGCAATTTCATATGGTTTCACAGGACCAAACCTACGTGCAGCAGGAGTTGATTACGATGTACGTATCGCACAGCCCTACAGCTCTTATGACGATTTCGATTTTATAATCCCTGTTGGAACATCGGGAGACACCTATGATCGTTTTTGCGTTCGTAACGCTGAAGTTTGGCAAAGCATAAGTATAATTCGTCAAGCATTGGAAAAAATGCCTGAGGGAAATGAATTTCATGCTGACGTACCTGACTATTACCTACCTCCGAAAGAAGATGTTTACACAAGTATGGAGTCTTTAATATACCACTTTAAGATTGTAATGGGTGAAATTCCTGTTCCAGTTGCAGAAATATACCATCCTGTAGAGGGAGGAAACGGAGAATTAGGATTTTATTTAGTAACTGACGGGAGTCGTACTCCGTATAGACTACATTTTAGAAGACCTTGTTTCATTTACTATCAAGCGTACCCAGACATGATAAAAGGAGCACTGCTATCAGATGCGATTGTAATCTTGTCAAGTTTAAATGTAATCGCAGGAGAATTAGACGCTTAAATAAAATTATAAATGATGAATTTTAAATTAGGAATAACTAGAAGCAGTTAAATTTTATAATTCAAAATTTGAAATAATAAAAAATGGAACGTATACATTACAAACAAGAAATAAACATGACCGAAACATTGATGAATCGCATCAATGAATTAATGAGTCATTATCCTGCTGACAAGAAAAAATCAGCTTTATTACCCATTTTACATGAAGTACAAGATGCCCATGAAAATTGGCTAAGTACTGAGCTAATGAACAAAGTTGCCGAAATTCTTGAGATTTTACCTATTGAGGTTTACGAAGTAGTCTCGTTTTACACCATGTACAATCAAAGACCTATTGGGAAATACATGTTTGAATTCTGTCACACTTCTCCTTGTTGCTTAAATGGAACCGAAGACCTGATGGATTACACTTGTGAAAAACTAGGCGTAAAAATAGGCGAAATAACTACAGACGGTCTTTTTGAAGTAAAAGGAGTGGAATGTTTAGGAGCTTGTGGCTATGCGCCAATGTTGCAATTAGGTGATTTTTACAAAGAGAACCTTACCGAAGATAAAATTGATCAGTTAATCGCTGACTGCAAAGAAGGAAAAGTAATATTACAAGATAAATAATATGTCAAAAAAGATATTATTAGATAAAATAAACGTTCCGGGAATTAAAACCTACGAAGTATATCGCCAAAACGGTGGTTATGCGTCGGTAGAAAAGGCAATGAAAGCAATGACTCCTGATGAAGTTGTTGAAGAAGTGAAAAAATCAGGACTTCGTGGTCGTGGTGGTGCCGGTTTCCCAGCTGGATTGAAATGGAGTTTTATTGACAAAAAATCAGGAAAACCGAGACATTTAGTTTGCAACGCAGATGAGTCTGAACCAGGAACGTTCAAGGATCGATACTTGATGGAATTTATTCCTCATTTATTAATTGAAGGAATGATCACTTCTAGTTTTGCTTTGGGAGCAAACCTATCCTATATCTACATCCGCGGAGAATATATGTGGGTTTACAAAATTCTAGAAAAAGCCATTGCCGAAGCGAAAGCAGCTGGTTGGTTAGGAAAAAATATATTGGGTACCGGATACGACTTAGAACTATATGTTCACATTGGTGCTGGTGCTTACATCTGTGGTGAAGAAACCGCTTTAATTGAATCATTGGAAGGAAAAAGAGGAAACCCTCGTATCAAACCACCATTTCCTGCAGTGTCTGGATTATGGGCAAATCCAACTGTGGTAAACAATGTAGAAACAATCGCGTCAGTGCCATGGATTGTAAACAATTCAGGTGATGACTACGCGAAAATAGGAATTGGAAGATCAACCGGAACTAAATTAATTTCTGCTTCAGGGCATGTAAAAAATCCTGGTGTTTATGAAATTGAATTAGGATTATCCGTTTATGAATTCATGAACTCTGACGAATATTTAGGCGGAATGAGTTCCGACAGACCATTAAAAGCTTTGGTGCCTGGAGGTTCATCTGTACCAATCTTACCTGTCGATTTAATTTATAAAACAGCAAATGGCGATGATCGTTTAATGACTTATGAGTCATTGAGTGATGGTGGATTTGCAACAGGATCCATGTTAGGTTCAGGAGGATTTATCGTTTACAATGATACCTCATGTATTGTTCGTAATACTTGGAACTTTGCTCGTTTTTACCACCACGAAAGTTGTGGACAATGTTCTCCGTGTCGTGAAGGAACAGGATGGTTAGAAAAAGTACTGTGGCGTATTGAAAACGGTCAAGGACGTGAAGAAGATATTGATTTACTTTGGAGCATTCAAAGTAAAATTGAAGGAAACACGATCTGTCCATTAGGTGACGCAGCTTCCTGGCCGGTAGCAGCAGCTATTCGACATTTTAGAAACGAATTTGAATACCATGTTCGTTTCCCAGAAAAAATAAAGAACAGAAACCATTTTGTTGCTGAGCCTTTTGAAAAAGTAAAGCATTTAGTTTCTAAAGTAATAGTTTAAAAATAGTTCAATGTTTAAAGTTTATACGGGAAGTTTCAATAACGTTAAACCTTAAACAGCCAAACAAAAATACGATGAAAGTAACAATAGACGGTCAAGAAATTGAAGTTGAAGCAGGAACAACCATACTGCAAGCGGCACGTATGATTGGAGGAGAATCGGTTCCCCCAGCAATGTGCTATTACTCTAAACTAAAGGGGAGCGGTGGAAAATGCCGTTGTTGTTTAGTCGAAGTAGCTAAAGGAAGTGAAGCAGATCCAAGACCAATGCCTAAATTAATGGCTTCTTGTGTAACAGGCTGCATGGACGGGATGGAAGTGAATAGCAAATCTTCGGAAAGAGTGCGGGAAGCGAGACAATCTGTAACCGAGTTTTTATTGATCAATCACCCATTAGATTGTCCGGTTTGTGACCAAGCGGGAGAATGTGATTTACAAGATCTGAGTTTTGAACACGGAAAAGGTAAAAGTAGATTTGTAGAAGATAAAAGGACTTTTGAACCTGAAGATATTGGACCAAATATTCAATTACACATGAATCGCTGTATCCTTTGCTATCGTTGCGTCATGGTCGCTGATCAATTGACAGATAATCGTGTACATGGAGTGATGGATAGAGGGGATCATTCTAATATTTCGACTTGTATTTCTAAAGCGATCGACAATGAGTTTTCAGGAAATATGATTGACGTTTGCCCTGTAGGTGCGCTAACCGATAAAACATTTCGATTTAAATCACGCGTTTGGTTCAACAAACCGTATACTGCACATAGAGATTGCGATAAATGTTCCGGCAAAACAACCCTTTGGATGTTTGGAGGCGAAATTCAAAGAGTAACAGGTCGTAAAGATGTGTATCATGAAGTTGACGAATTTATATGTAACGGATGTCGTTTTGACCACAAAGACCCAGCCCACTGGGTTATTGAAGGTCCAAGAGCTTTTGACAAAGACTCCGTTATCAATCAAAATAACTACACTCAAAAATTAGAGACAGTTGTAATAGATACCGAAGATTTTATATTAAAAGGTAGAGAACAAGACCGTTTAAAAATAAGTATGCCTGCTATCCCCTTGAATAAGGAAGAAACAGAAGATTTTAAACTTGGTAACATTTAGAATATGGATAGTAGTATAATTATAGAGAAAAGTGTCATCATATTGGTGGTTTTTGGGATCACTATGTTAATGGCAATGTATTCCACTTTAGCTGAAAGAAAAGTAGCCGCTTGGCTTCAAGATCGTGTCGGTCCAAACCGAGCAGGTAAAGGTGGTTTACTACAACCTCTTGCAGATGGATTAAAATTGTTTGCTAAAGAAGAATTTGAACCTGATACCCCAAACCGCTTTTTATTCTTTACAGGTCCCGCGATTGCGATGACTACCGCTTTAATGACGAGCGCTGTGATCCCTTGGGGTGATCGATTTCATCTTTTCGGTAAGGATATCATATTACAAGCAACTGACATAGATGTTGCTTTACTATATCTTATTGGAGTAATGTCAATAGGTGTTTACGGAATTATGATTGGTGGATGGGCTTCTAATAATAAATTCTCACTAATTGGGGCTGTACGTGCCGCTTCTCAAATGATCTCATACGAAGTAGCAATGGGTCTTTCATTAATCGCCTTATTGATGATGACCGGTACCTTAAGTTTACGGGAAATATCTGCACAACAATCTGGAATGAACTGGAATGTTTTTTACCAACCATTATCATTCCTAATATTTTTAATCTGTGCGTTTGCAGAAACTAATCGAACTCCCTTCGATTTAGCAGAATGCGAAACAGAATTAATTGGTGGATACCATACAGAGTACTCCTCTATGAAAATGGGTTTCTATTTGTTTGCTGAATACGCCAACATGTTTATCTCTTCTACTATACTTGCTGTTTTATTCTTCGGTGGCTATAACTATCCTGGAATGAGTTGGGCAGTAGAAAACTGGGGTGTAAACTTGGCCAATATATTAGGTATAGTAGCTTTATTTATAAAAATATGCGGATTCATTTTCCTTTACATGTGGGTGAGATGGACTATTCCAAGATTTAGATACGATCAGCTGATGCATTTGGGATGGAGAGTATTAATACCATTATCTATCGTAAATATCATTATAACGGGGATTGTGATGTTGAGAGCAGAAATAGCAATTTACTTAGGATTTTAAATAGCACTTAAGAATGTCTAGGCCTGAACGCACTGAAAAATGCATCTTGCTTACTTTACTAAGATGAACTTTAACGAAAAACAGAAATAGCTTCAAAAAAATAAAAAATGTCGATAGAAACCATATCCTTATCTGGACGAAAAAAATTAGTCTCTCACAAAGAGATGTCTTTTTTAGAAAGAATGTACCTACTTGCGATTGTCAAGGGAATGATCATCACAATTAAACACTTGTTTACAAGAAAAGTTACAATTCAATACCCTGAACAGGTTCGTGAGCGGAGTCCAGTTTACCGTGGTCAACACCAATTAAAACGTGACGAACAAGGTAGAGAAAACTGTACCGCTTGTGGATTATGCGCTTTATCATGTCCTGCAGAAGCAATTACCATGACAGCAGCAGAACGCAAACCAGAAGAAAAACATTTGTACCGGGAAGAAAAATACGCGTCTATATATGAAATTAATATGTTACGTTGTATATTTTGTGGATTGTGCGAGGAGGCCTGTCCAAAAGATGCTGTTTATTTAACAACCTCTAAGGAATTAGTTGCTTCAAGTTACGAAAGAGAAGATTTTATTTATGGAAAAGATAGACTAGTCATGCCTTTAGATATCGCAATGAAAAATGCACAACTTAAAAACGCTAACTAATGTCAACAATACTAATCATATTTTGTTTTTTAGCTGCAGTTACTTTGGCGACTGCCTTTTTAACAATCTTTAGCAGGAACCCTATTCACAGCGCACTTTATCTTGTCGTTTGTTTCTTCTCAATTGCTGGACATTACCTACTGTTAAACTCTCAATTTTTAGCTATAGTTCATATCATTGTTTACTCAGGAGCGATTATGATTCTGTTTTTATTCACCATCATGTTAATGAATTTAAATAAAGAAAATGAAGTTCACAAACCAAGAATCACACGTTTAGGCGCTATCGTTTCTTTTTGTTTGATTTCTCTTGTGTTACTTGCCGTTTTCATGAACTCTAAACCAATCACTGGAGCATATGATTTTACTGGTCAGGATTACCAATCTATAAAAGTTTTAGGGAAAGTACTTTTAAACGAGTACATGGTTCCTTTCGAATTTGCATCAATATTGCTATTAGTGGCAATGATTGGAACTGTTCTATTGTCTAAAAAAGAAAAAACAGAAAAATAAAATGAACAATATTTTAAATGAAATAGGAATCGAAAACTATATCTTCCTTTCTGTGATACTTTTTAGTATTGGGGTTTTTGGAGTGTTATACAGACGAAATGCAATCATCGTATTTATGTCGGTCGAAATCATGCTTAATGCAGTCAATCTCTTGTTTGTTGCTTTTTCAACATATCACCAAGATGCACAAGGACAAATTTTTGTGTTTTTTTCCATGGCTGTGGCTGCTGCCGAAGTCGCCGTAGGGTTAGCCATTCTAGTTTCGATATTTAGAAATTTAGGTTCGATTGACATCAATAATTTAAAAAACTTAAAAGGATAAATTTCAATGGATACAAGTTTAACTTTACTCTTATTATTAGCTCCTTTTTTAGGGTTTTTATTTAATGTTTTCTTCGGCAAAAGTGTTGGGAAATCAGCTTCTGGAATTATAGGAACACTTACTGTCGTAGTTTCATTTGCAGCTTCTGTTTATTTTTTCATGCAGATTAACCAAACGCAACAACCCATACGTATTTCTTTATTTGATTGGATTCAAATCAGCAATTTCAAAGTCGAATTTGGTTTTCTATTAGATCAATTATCAATTTTATGGTTACTGTTTGTAACAGGAATTGGTTCGTTAATTCATATGTACTCGATCAGCTATATGAGTGATGATGAAAATATGCATAAGTATTTTGCTTATTTGAACCTGTTTATCTTCTTTATGATCACTTTAGTGATTGGAAGTAACCTATTGGTATTGTTCATCGGTTGGGAAGGTGTTGGACTTTGTTCTTATCTTCTTATCGGCTTCTGGCATAAAAACCAAGAGTTTAATGACGCAGCCAAGAAAGCGTTTATCATGAACAGAATAGGAGATCTTGGATTGTTAATCGGGATCTTTATCATAGGTTCTTTGTTTTCTACACTAGATTATGATACTTTAAAAACAGCAATCTCAGGAGCTACAGATCTTAATATGTACTGGATTTCTGCAGCCGCTTTTGCCTTGTTCATTGGAGCTTGTGGTAAATCAGCACAAATTCCATTATACACTTGGTTGCCAGATGCTATGGCAGGTCCTACACCAGTTTCAGCATTAATACATGCTGCAACGATGGTAACTGCCGGTATATTCATGATTACGAGATTGAATTATTTATTTGATTTAGCTCCAGACGTTCAAAATATTATTGCCATTGTTGGTTCTGTTACTGCCTTGGTAGCTGCAACTATTGCATTGGTTCAAACCGATATCAAAAAAGTACTAGCCTACTCTACTGTATCTCAACTAGGTTTAATGTTCTTGGCCTTAGGTTTAGGCGCCTACGAAGTAGCGGTTTTCCATGTTATTACGCATGCGTTCTTTAAAGCTTGCTTGTTCTTGGGCTCCGGTTCAGTAATACACGCTTTACATGGCGAACAAGACATGCGCAAAATGGGTGGTTTGAAAAAAGTTATGACTATTACCTTTGTAACTTTCTTAATCTCTTCATTAGCAATTTCAGGAATACCTCCTTTTTCAGGGTTCTTCTCGAAAGATGAAATCTTAATGGTCGCCTTTGAGCACAACAAAATACTTTGGTTCATCGCTTCATTGGCATCGCTGATGACAGCTTTCTATATGTTCCGTTTATTATATCTTACCTTCTTCAAAGAATTTAGAGGAACTGCAGGACAAAAAAGTCATTTGCATGAAAGTCCTGCCCTCATTACATTTCCGTTAATTGTATTGGCTATACTGGCAACCTTGGGAGGATTGATAAGTTTACCAACAAATAGTTGGTTGAATGGCTACCTAGCGCCATTATTCACGAAAGCAGCTACAGAAGAACACCACTTAGGAACATCAGAGTATATGTTGATGTTAGTTGCAGTAATTGGAGGATTAGTTGGAATTGGAATTGCCTATTCTAAATACATCAAACAGAGCCTCGTTCCTGAAGCAGATGAAAAAATCACTGGTTTTGCCAAAGTGCTTTACAATAAATACTATGTTGATGAAATTTACGATTCCATTTTCGTGAAATCAATAAATGGATTGTCAAAATTCTTTAGAGATAACGTAGAAACGACTTTATCATCTTTAGTTTTCGGATTAGGAAAAGTAACCAACGAAATAGGTTTTCAAGGAAAAAAATTACAAAGCGGAAGCATAGGCTTTTATCTTTTCGCTTTTGTTTTAGGCATTTGTGCCATCATAACCTATTTATTTTTAGCTCAATAATTTTATACCATGAATGTATCTCTAATATTAATTATACTTTTAGTTGGCGCTTTTGCAACTTATATCGCTGGTGACAAACTGGCTTCAAAAGTGGCTTTGTTCTTTGGATTATCAGCATTAGGATGTTCGATTGTATTATTAAACCACTTTAATTTGGGCGAAAACATTAGCTATTTAAGCAAATGGATCAACCAACCTAATGTTTCATTTGCTTTAAAGGCAGATGGATTATCAATTGCCATGCTTTTATTGACAACGGCATTGACTCCCATAATCATATATACTTCATTTGGGGCTGACTACAAAAACGCAAAAGCTTTCTATTCGTTAATCCTATTTATGTCTTTCGCAATGGTTGGAACCTTCCTTGCTGCAGATGGATTACTATATTACATCTTCTGGGAATTATCTTTAATCCCAATCTACTTTATCGCTTTAATTTGGGGTAATGGTGATACAGAAGAACGTAAAAAAGCAGTGGTAAAATTCTTTATTTATACTCTAGCAGGTTCATTGTTTATGCTTATTGCATTAATATATCTATATCAAAAAGCAGGAAGCTTCTTGATTGAAGATTTATACAAATTGAACTTATCCTCAACGGAACAATTATGGATATTCTTGGCCTTCTTCTTAGCCTACGCTATTAAAATACCAATTATTCCTTTCCATACTTGGCAAGCAAACGTGTACCAGAAAGCACCGGCTGTAGGTACAATGTTGCTTTCTGGAATTATGTTAAAAATGGGGCTTTATAGTATCATTCGCTGGCAGTTGCCAATCGCTCCTCAGGCAGCAAAAGAATACATGTATATCTTCATTAGCCTTGGAATTGCTGGAGTCATTTATGGTTCTATTGTAGCTTTGAGACAAAAAGACTTAAAGAAATTATTGGCTTACTCTTCATTAGCACACGTCGGACTGATTGCAGCAGGAACTTATACACTGACAATTGATGGATTACGCGGTGCAGTTTTACAAATGATCGCACACGGATTTGTAGTGGTTGGATTGTTCTTTATCGCTGAAATCATTTTTAGAAGATATGAAACGAGGACAATTGCTGAAATGGGCGGTATTCGTACACAAGCACCAAAATTCGCTTCGATGTTCTTGCTTTTAGTTTTGGCATCAGTAGCATTACCTACCACTTTTAACTTTGTCGGCGAGTTTACAGTATTATATAGCCTTTCCCAGGTTAATGTTTGGTTTGCCTTTCTTGGAGGAACAACAATTATCTTGGGCGCTTACTACATGTTGAAAATGTACCAACAAGCTATGCTGGGAGAAACAAATACAAAAGTATTTGCTGATGTAACTTTCAAAGAAGGATTTGCTTTGGTTCTTATCCTCGCTGTATTATTCTTTTTCGGAATGTATCCTAAACCAATTACGGACTTGATCACACCAAGTCTTGAAGAGATTTTAACTCAAATTAATAGAATTAACTAGTCAAATAAAAAAAATGAATACATTAATAGCTATAATAGGATTAGGTGTTTTATGCCTTTTATTTGAAATTATCGAATTAAGGAAAGCAATCGTCCCTATAACAATTATTGGATTATTGGCGGTTCTTGGCCTGAACATATCTGAATTTAATTCTCCAGAAGCTTATTACAACAACATGATTATTGTAAATAAGTTTTCTACTGCATTCTCCGGTTTGTTTATCATATTAACCATATTCTTAGTGGCCTTGAGTCATAAAGTATATGAAAACCATCAAACTAAAATATCCGATTTCATCGCCATAAAAGTGTTTTTACTGGCAGGAACGGTAGCCATGGTTTCTTTTGGAAACTTAGCGATGTTCTTCTTGGGAATCGAAGTGTTGTCTATTGCACTATATATTTTGGCGGCAAGCAACCGATTGAGTGTCAAAAGTAATGAAGCAGGATTGAAATATTTCCTAATGGGATCTTTCGCTTCTGGAATAATCTTGTTTGGTATTTGTTTAATTTATGGAGCTATGGGAACATTTGATGTTACCGAAATAAGCGAATTATCTCGTTCAGCCGAATTACCAGTTTGGTTTCCAATTGGGATTGTTTTAGTGACAATCGGAATGTTTTTCAAAATAGCGGCTGTACCATTTCATTTCTGGGCACCTGATGTCTACGAAGGTTCACCTGCTTTGACAACTGCTTTAATGAGTACTTTAGCAAAAGTAGTAGCTATCGCAACCTTATTTAAATTATTGAATGTTATGAACGCAGACCTATCTGCTTCGTTCCAAATTATTGTTGTAATCATTTCTATGGCTTCAATGACTGTGGGTAATATCATGGCGTTGCGTCAAGTTAATGTAAAACGCATGTTAGCATACTCTGGTATTTCGCATGCAGGATTTATGTTGATGACTTTGCTAAGTGTAACCAATGCTGCAGGAAGTTTATTGTATTACACTTCGGCTTATGCCTTAGCTGGAATCGCTGCGTTCAGCGTGATTCTTTATGTTTGTAAGGACAGTGAAAATGAAGACATCACAAATTTCCATGGATTAGGAAAAACTAACCCATTATTAGCCGCTATCCTAACTGCCTCTTTATTGTCTATGGCTGGTATACCGATATTCGCAGGATTTTTTGCAAAAATGGTTTTATTTAATCAAACGATTCAAGCTGGTTATATTGCTTTAGTTATAGTTGCTGTTATAAACTCAATTATAAGCGTAGGATACTACTTTAAATTGATTCTGGCGATGTACACCAAAGAACCTAATGAAGTCAGAACAGGAACTCCTTTTGTTATTTATGCAGTTGCCGTAATTGCAATTGTTTTGAATATCGCTTTGGGTTTATTTCCTTCTTTAGTTTTAGACCTGCTAGCATAACAATTCAACACGACACAATACGAAAACCCATCAATATAAATTTTGATGGGTTTTTTGCTTTTAAAGAAACCCATGTTCTTTGTACCCTTTCCAATTCCCAATTAAAAGATAAACCCTGTAGAGTTCCCAAGAAGATTGATTACATTTGTATATACAAACAATTGAAAATCCAATAAATAGATACACAATGGAAAATAAATTAAAAATACAAATCTGGTCGGATATCATGTGTCCTTACTGTTACATAGGAAAAAGAAGAATTGAAGGGGCTCTGGCACAATTTGAACACAAAGATGCCGTTGAAATCGAATGGAAAAGTTTCCAGTTGGACTCCAGCTTCGTTGCATCGGACGATGACGATATGGTTGAACACTTAGCAACGAAATACCAAAAAGACAAACTCTGGGCCCAGGAAATGATGGACAGCATGACGCAAAACGCCAAAAATTCAGGATTGGATTTTCATTTTGAAAAAGCGGTTATGGCCAATTCATTTAATGCACATCGTTTACTACATTTAGCTAAGAAACACAACTTATCAGACGAGTTGGAAGAACTGTTGTTTAAAGCCTATTTAACAGAAGGTAAAAACATAAATGATTTACTAAGCTTAAGCAAGTTAGGATTAGAGGTAGGACTAGACATTAAAGAAATTGAAGCCGTTTTACAATCTGATGTTTACGCAAAAGAAGTAAAAGAAGATATTCTTGAAGCACAATCAATCGGCGTTCAAGGCGTTCCATTCTTTGTTTTTGACAATAAGTACGCAGTGTCTGGAGCCCAACACGTGGAAACTTTCGTGAAAACTTTAGAAAAAGTATGGGAAGAAGGCAAATTTATCTTAAAACCAAAGCTCCTCAACACAACTGATGGGGACAGTTGCGGAATAGACGGATGTGACTAGACATAATAAGAGCTAACTTGATATAAGTTTAAAACATGAGCAAGAATAATACAATCATTCGCTGGGGAATATTAGGATGCGGCGATGTTACCGAAATAAAAAGTGGTCCGGCATACCAAAAAACAGAAGGCTTTAAAATTGAAGCTGTTATGAGGAGAGATGTTCTTAAAGCTGCTGATTACGCGAAACGACACGGAATAACTAAGTACTATACTGATGCCGATGACTTAATCAATGATCCTGAAGTCGATGCCATTTACATTGCCACTCCCCCAGACACGCATAAATACTATGGACTAAAAGTAGCATTAGCGGGTAAAATCTGCTGTGTGGAAAAACCGTTGTCACCAAGTTATCAAGACAGCTTAGCAATCTACGAAACTTTTAAAGAAAAAAACATCCCTTTATTTGTTGCTTATTACAGACGTAGTTTGCCACGCTTTTTACAAATAAAAACGTGGCTTGATTCAGGTAAAATTGGTGAAGTCAGACATATAAGGTGGCACTTAAGCAAGCCCACTTCAAGTCAGGATCTTTCTGGTAGCTATCATTGGAGAACAGATTCCAAAATTGCAATAGCAGGGTATTTTGATGATTTGGCCAGTCATGGATTGGATTTATTTACCTTCTTACTAGGAGATATAAAGGAAGCTTCAGGAATAAGTTTGAACCAGCAAGGCTTATATTCTGCCAAAGATGCTGTATCGGCAAGTTGGCTCCATGAATCAGGAATCACAGGTTCCGGGAGTTGGAATTTTGGTTCTTATACTAGAGAAGACCTCGTTGAAATATACGGTAGTAAAGGGAAAATCACATTTTCCGTCTTCGAAAATGAACCGCTATTGCTAAGAAATGATGAAGGTGAAACTAGACTTTTTATAGAACACCCAGAAAACATTCAATTACACCATGTGCAAAAGATGTGCGAAAGCCTCACCTCTGTCAATAAACATCCATCTAATGGAAAGACGGCAACTCATACAAGCTGGGTTATGGACAAAATTGTCGGGAATGTATTATAAAAACCTAAGCAGTCGAAAAAAAAAGTGCAATTAAACGAATTTAATTGCACTTTTTTTGACTTAAAAAGATCTTTTATTTCCAGAAAATAGCGTAAATCACAACAATCAATATCATTATAGCAAAGGAACAAATATTAAAAAGAGGACTCGTTTTAAACAACTCTTTATTTAATGAAATTCCTTTTGCATCATTATTCCCTTTATTTTGAAACAAACTAATCACGATAATTAATAGCATTGTTAAAATAGCGGTATATCCCATTTGATCCATCCATGGCAACGTTGGGAAAATAGACTCTAAACCACTACCTTCAGCCCAAGATTTTGGTCCTACTTTAAAGAACATCGCAATAGGAATAGAAACTAATGCTCCCCAAATAGCAGCTATATTAGTTGTTTTTTTCCAAAATAATCCTAAAATGAAGACGGCTAAGATTCCAGGACTGACCACGCCCGTATATTCTTGTATGAACTGAAATGCTTGATCAATCCCTCCTAAAAGTGGCGCCATGATTACGGCAATTAACAATGCAACTCCACCCGAAAGGCGTCCTACATTAACTGTCGTTTTATCGTTTGCATTTTTATTGATGTATTGCTTATAAATATCCATTGTAAAAATAGTTGAAGTCGAATTTAACATAGAAGCCAAAGAAGATACAATAGCAGCAGCTAAGGCGGCAAATGCTAACCCTTTTAAACCTGCAGGCAAGAAATGCAACAACCAAGGATAGGCTCTATCAGCAGTACCAAGACCTGGTAAATTGTCTGCAGCTGCAGCACCTAATCGAGCCATAATAGCTGGATCATTTACCATCACATAAGCTGCAATACCCGGTATTACGACAATGAAAGGAATAAGCATCTTTAAAAATGCAGCTAATAATATTCCTTTTTGTGCTTCGCGCAAAGATTTTGCAGCCAAAGTTCTTTGAATAATATATTGATTGAACCCCCAGTAATAAATATTTGCAACCCAAAGTCCACCAACCAATACTCCTATTCCAGGCAAATTCATATATTCTGGATTAGATTCATCCAAAATCATAACAAAACGATCAGGTGCCGCTTCATAGATAGTTTTTAGACCCTGCCAAACACCTGCTCCATCAGAAACGGTATTTAATGCCAAGTATGTAGTAACTAAACCACCTAATACCAAGAATATTACTTGAATAACATCTGTCCAAGCTACAGCAGAAAGCCCTCCATACAAAGAATAAGCTGCTGCAAAAAGTGCTAATCCGATTACGGCATAGATCATATCAACTCCTAATATTGTCTGAATCGCTAAACCTCCAAGATACAACACGGTAGTAAGGTTAACAAAAACATATAAAGCAATCCAAAAAACAGCCAATATTGTTTTAAGGTTAGTTGAAAATCGCTTTTCTACAAATTCAGGAATGGTATAAATACCCTTTTCGATAAAGATGGGTAAAAAATATTTCCCTACAATAATCAGTGTAAAAGCAGCCATCCACTCATAAGAGGCAATCGCTAATCCTAATGCGAAACCAGAACCAGACATACCGATGAATTGTTCTGCGGAAATATTGGCTGCAATTAATGAAGAACCAATAGCCCACCAAGGCAATGATTTACTAGCAAGAAAATAGTCCTCAGCATTTTTTTGATGACCATCTTTATCGCGCGAAACCCATAAGCCAACACCTAAAATAAGCACTGCATAAGCAGTGAAAACTAAATAATCTACAAACCCAAATTCTGTTGTCATACTATTATATTGTGTTAATGAAGTATTTCAAATTAATAATTATATTAACCCCTACTCTTTTGTTCCCATTCCCAAGCACTTGCTATCCCTTCTTCAAGTGTGGATTTTGTTTTCCACCCAAGAATGGTATTCGCTTTATCCGTATTGGCATAAGCCGAAACAACATCTCCTTCTCTTCTGCCAACAATTGCATAAGGCAATTTTTGACCACTTACTTTTTCAAAAGCTTGAATCACCTCTAACACTGAACTTCCCTTACCAGTACCCAGATTAAAAATTTCAACCTTGTCCAAATTATTTTTGTTTACTAATCGTTGTAATGCAATGACATGCGCTTTCGCCAAATCAACAACATGTATATAATCCCGAACGCAAGTTCCATCAATTGTTGGATAATCATCCCCATAAACCGAAAGTTCTTTTCTCAAACCCATTCCTGTTTGGGTAATAAAAGGAACTAAATTTTGAGGTACCCCAACGGGTAATTCCCCAATTTCTATCGATGAATGTGCACCAATAGGATTAAAATAACGCAGTAACACAGCAGTAATGCCGCTTACTTTTGTAACATCGGTAATAATTTCTTCCCCAATTTGTTTGGTATTCCCATAAGGAGACATGGCTGGTTTAATCGATGCACTTTCATTAATGGGCATTTCATCAGCTTGTCCATAAACAGTACAAGAAGAACTAAAGATAAAATGTGACTCTTCCTTTTGTTGCAATTCCTGAAGCAAATATATTAAAGTACTGATGTTGTTTTCGTAATACAATAAGGGATTACTTACACTTTCTCCAACCGCTTTTGATGCAGCAAAATGAATTACATCGCTAATATCAGTATATTTCTTAAAGAAATCCTGGACAGCAGCCTTGTCTCGTAAATCCAACTTTTCAAAAATAGGCGTTTTACCCGTTATAGCAACAATACCCTTTAAAACATCTTCGGTCGAATTAGAAAGATTATCAATAATGACAACTTCAAAACCTTCATTTTGTAATTCAACCACAGTATGGGAACCAATAAAACCTAATCCGCCAGTAACTAGTATTTTCATTTTTATAATTTTACTTCACTTCAGATATTTCAAGAACTACACTTGTTCTTTTCAAATTAACATTCGGATTAAAACCTACTTTCATAAGAAAATCTCCTGAAAAAACGGCCCCAGAATCTATTGATGAAGTTGTACCTGGATACATATTTAGCTCTTTAACTGCATATTTTTTATTTGGATCTAATCCTTTCAAAACTACTGGCAGTGGCGTTGCTGTTATCATAAACCTATTATTAACTAAATAATTGAAAACAACCGCTTTGCTCTTATCCTTATCAACATACATTACCGCCGCAAGATCATTTTCATGAGGATTCACTAAACGATACATATCACCATGCCAAACAATATCTTTGAACGAGTCATAGTTTTGTATCGCTTCTTTGCAAAATAACTTATCAGTATCACTTAAATGACTAACTACAATATCAAACCCTAATTTACCCATACTGGCAACATCAACTCTAAATTTCAAAGGTTGTTTTCCCCAATCAGTCACATGATTATCAGTCGTAATGGAAGGAAAGAAATAAGAATAATCATATTGCATAAATATTCTTTCAATTGGCTCGGTATCATCACTAGGCCAGAATTCTGTGAAATATTTCAATAATTCATAATCGCCTCGGCCTCCTCCTCCTGAACATAACATCATAGGAACTTTTGGGTATTTAGCTCGGATTCTTTCTAGCACTTTATACAAACCTCTAGTATAATCCACATATAAATTTGACTGCAGAATACCTTTTTTATTTAGATAAGCTGAATAGGCATTGTAAATAACTGCGTTACAATCCCATTTTATAAATGCCAATTCAGGATTTTTTACAAAAAGATCATCAACAACCCCAAAGACAAAATCCTGTACTTCTGGATTCGCTAAATCGAGTACTAGTTGATTTCTATAGTATACTTCTGGTCTTTCTGGCTGACGAATTACCCAATCTAAGTGTTTTTCATATAACTCACTTTTAGGATTTACCATTTCGGGTTCAATCCAAATTCCAAATTTAATTCCTTCTTTTTTAGCTTCTTTTACTAAATAACCTAAACCGTGAGGTAATTTCTTTGCGTTTTCTTTCCAATCTCCTAGACCTGCTTTATCGTCATTCCTAGGATATTTATTTCCAAACCAACCATCATCCAACAAAAACATATCTACTCCAATATCTTTAGCCCCTTTGAACAAATCAGCAATTTTATTTTCATCAAAATCAAAATAAGTGGCTTCCCAATTGTTTAACAAGGTAAGACGTTCTCCCTCGCCATCTAAAACTCTATATTTCCTTGCCCAATCATGGAGATTTCTACTAGCTTCACCAGTACCATTATTAGACAATGCATAAATGAAAGAAGGTGTTTTAAAAACCTGATTGGCGGGCAAAAGATACTCAGATGCATATGGATTAACTCCGGCAATCAGGCGAAGATTTTTATACGAATCAATCTCAAAATCTAATTTAAAACTACTGCTCCAAGCCAACTGCCCAAGCATAACTGTACCTTCCGTTTCTGAAGCGGGTTTTCCAAAAGACAAAATAAAATTAGGGTTTTGAAGCAACATTGCTCTTGTACCTAATTTAGAATCTACGGTTCTAATTCCTTGCTCTAACTTTGACTCGATAGGTTGCATTTCTCTTAAATACTGTCCTTGAAAACTAGTCAAATAAAAGTCTTTATTAGTAAAATACAAATTGGCCGAGGCAAATTTCTGCAACAGCACTGGTTTTTTTTCATTGTGTTTTATTTCTGACCATTGCTCGATTATATTTTCTTTTGGCCACACTTTATAAAACAAAGTCACTTCAAATGGGTACACGGGATCTTTTAAAACAATACTGGTAATAGAAGAATTTGCATCTACTTTCTCCGTTTTATGACTTACATATTTAAGCTCCACAGATGGATTCCCATCAGCATGTTTCACTTGAATAGCTGGTTCAGAAAGGTTCCAAGTCCCGGCAGGAGTATAAGCACCATTATAAATCCCAGCATTTTCATCCTTGAAATTATAAGCGGAAGAAGCAGCAGCAAATTCACCAACATTAGCAAGAGGTTTACCAAAATAAATGGTCATCAAACGATTTTCACTATCTGTTTGTAACAACATCATATTACTATTAGTTGCAATAGGTATAGTCACTTTTTGAGCCCATAAACTGATGAAACTAATCATAAGAAATAAAGTAAAAATACCTTTTTTATGGAAACCTGATTTTAATTTTTCATTCATAATAATTCTATTTAAATTTAATAATTCTCAATTTAATTTCAGCGTTGTTTGTAATGCAGATCCGATTGCTCTTTTAACATCTGAGCACTTTTTTCTGGAGTAATATCCCTTTGTGATTCTCCCATCATTTCATATCCTACCATGAATTTTTTTACAGTTGCAGAACGCAATAATGGAGGATAAAAATGCATATGAAACTGCCATTCCGGATGTTCCTCTCCGTCAGTTGGCGACTGGTGTATTCCTGAAGAATAGGGGAATGATGTTTCAAAAAGATTATCATATTTTATGGTTAGTTCCTTAAGAGCAGTAGCAAAAGCCGTTTTTTCTGTTTCAGTAAAATCGGTGATTTTTCCAAAATGACGCGTACTGATTATCATAGTTTCAAATGGCCAAATTGCCCAAAAAGGAACCAATGCTACAAAATGATCATTTTTAATAACAATACGTTCGTCTAGTTTTAATTCTTCTTTCAGATAATCCTGCAATAAATTACTTTGATGTTTAACATAATACCCTTTGAGGTTATTCTGTGTCTTCTCAACTTCTGTAGGCAATGAGGATTGCGCCCATATTTGTCCATGAGGATGTGGATTGCTACAACCCATCACACTTCCTTTATTTTCAAAAATCTGAACGTGATTGATGTAATCGACATTACCCAATTCCGTATATTCATTTTGCCAAGTACTGATAATATTTTCAATCCCAGCAACAGGCATTTCTGGCAAGGTTAAATTATGTTTTGGCGAAAAACAAACCACTCTAGAAATTCCTCTTTCGGGTTGCGCTTTGAAAAATGTATCTTCTTTACTGCTTTCAAATGCAATTTCTTCTTGTTTTAGAGCGGCAAAGTCATTTTCAAAAACAAAAGAACCCTCATAGTTTGGGTTAGCCATCCCATTAGCACGCACATTTCCGGGACATAAATAACAGGTCGAATCATATTCTGGTAAATTACCAGTAATACGTTTTTCGTTTTGGCCTTGCCAAGGACGTTTAGCACGATGTGGCGAAACCAAAACCCATTCATTGATTAATGGATTGTAGCGTCTGTGTGGATCTTCGTTAATATCGAAATTTTTCATTCTAATTATTATTATAAAGTGATGTCCCGTTTCCGATTTTAACATCATAAATTTTTAATTCAATTCCAAATGCGTCAAAATAAAGGGTCGAAAGTTGCTTCTTGATTCGCTCTTCATGTCCTTTTTTAATTAAGTTAATGGTACAACCGCCAAAGCCACCGCCCATTAATCGGCAACCAACTACAGCAGCTTCTTTTTTAAGGGTGTCAACAATCAAGTCTAATTCTGCGCAGCTCACTTCATAATCAACAGAAAGCCCTTCATGAGTTTCATACATCAATTTTCCTACAGTTAGTATATCTCCGCTGTCTAATGCATCACAAGCTAAGGTGACACGTTTAATTTCTTTTACTACAAAATGACATCTTTTAAAAACATCATTACTCATTACATCTTGTAATTCTAAAATATGCTCTTCTTTACAATCTCTGAAACTAGTTATATCCGGAAATTTACTTTTTATAATAGCAAGTCCCTCTTCACATTGCAATCTTCTTTCGTTATAGGCGGATGTCATTAATTCGTGTTTCACATTCGAATCAAATAAAACTAAGGAGTAATCCTTAAAATCAGCATTATGGTATTCATATTCCAATGTCCTGCAATCAATTTTTATAACTTTATTTTCCAGACCCATAACACTCGAAAACTGATCCATGATACCGCAATTGATACCTACCCAGTGCTCTGCCCTTTGTCCCATCAAAGCAATATCTACTGGTTTTATATTCAAATTAAAAAGCTCATTAATTCCGAATAAAAAACCGCATTCTAAAGCCGCAGAGGACGATAAACCAGAACCCACAGGAATATTACTACTGAATACGCAATTAAAACCTTCCAGTGCGAATCCGTTTATCTTCAATTGATTGATCACAGCACGAATATAATTGGTCCAAACAGTATCTGTTAATTCCATTGCGATCGTAATATCAATCTCAAACTCATCATCAAGATCAATCGCAATTATTCTTGACTTATTAGAATTGTTTTTTTCGAAAGCAAAACAAATAATTTTATCAATCGCTGCTGGTAAAACATAACCATCGTTGTAGTCGATGTGTTCACCAATAATATTAATTCTTCCTGGTGAAAGGACAATTTTTTCCGCTTTTGAACCAAAGATTTTCTGATAAAAATCAGTTGTATTTTTAATTAAAATGTCATTCATCATTTAGAAATTGTAAGTGTTCCTTTTATAATCAATCGGAAACGTATGTTATTTTATCGGTTTATTTATAATTGATATTTTTGAGAATAATAGTTGCAATTAACAAAAAATAATAATCTCACAACCTAACATTAAACCAAACAATTCTACTATATATTTTAGTTTAAAAAACTAAAAGTGTTTTATTTAAATTCTTTTATTACGAAATTCGAAATTCAAATTTAAATTATTAATTTATTTTATCATACCAGTACCTACCAGTTTTTGCTCTGTCACACCAAAAATTACTTAATCATGAAAATCAACGCAATACAAATAATCATGAAGCGACAAAATAGAGATAGATAAATACCATATTTAAAAATAACTAGATTAATAAAAAACTGACAGACTATGCGCGCAAACAAAGTCTCTTTGAGTTCCTCTTTTCACAAGGATACAATACCAATCAGGTATAAACCGGATTAAAAAACTCAGAACTAATACCAACATTCCTTACAAATAGTATTACCTAAATGTCTTGCAAGCCTTATCAATAAAGCCTTGTTTAATTTTAAGGCGTTTACATTTTCAAAGGAATACCATGTACTTCATTGCTCAAACAATAAAAAAAAGTTTGATATTTTATAAACCAATTTTAAAAGCCTAGTTTTCCCCAAAGTAAGAAGTAAATTAAAGAAGATACCCTAAGTATTTCATTCGAATTAAAAACATTCCTATCGCTCTATACCGATTATATAAACCCTACCAGTTAATAAAGCTACTAGTTTAAATCAATTCTATCTGATAAATACTAAACTTGCTCGAATGTCTATTCTAGTGATAGGTTTCGTTATTTTAATCGAAGCTTTTATAGCCATTTTATTTTTTAAAATTTTTTTGTCTCAAAATGTAGCTGAGCTATCCTATCCAGCTTTATTTTTATTTTGTAGATACTAAATTCAATTTACCACTCTTAAGACCAGCACCATTTACTTCGAGCTTCATAGCGCCAGCAGTAGTTGTAGATTTTACAAGCACAACTAACTTACCGCTAAAAAGTTTCATGGTCTCTTTATGAAACATTTCAAGCGAAGTGGCATCACCATTGCAGGCTGCCCTATATGTACCTGCTCCTGTAACCTTAAATTCTAATTGGTTAGTTGCCGTAGGGCAAGGAATCCCCTTTTTATCAACTACAGATACGGTTACAAAGGATATATCGTCGCCATTAGCAGTAATTATTTTCCTGTCCGCGTCTAAAACTATTTGATAAGGCTTACCAGCAGTATGTACTTCTTGTTCAGCAACTGCCTTGCCATTGTCATCAAAAGCCACCACTTTTATCGTTCCTGGCTCATATTTCACACCCATCCACATTAAGCGGTAGCGATTTTGCGGGCTACTGTTATTTTTTTTCTGCACTCCCATGCTTTTGCCATTTATAAAAAGTTCAGCACTGTTGTAGTTCGTATATACAAAAACAGGGGTAACCTCCCCTTCACAGCCTTCCCAGTTCCAATGCGGCAAGATATGAAGCGTTGATTCCTTGGTATTCCAGCGGCTTCGGTATAAATAATAGCGGTCCTTAGGCAAACCCGCTAAATCATTAATTCCAAAATAAGAACTTCGGGATGGCCAGCTTTCATCATAAGGAGTCGGTTCGCCTAAATAATCAAAACCTGTCCAGACAAACTCACCAATTACCCATGGTTTATCATCTTGTAATACAAAATCTTCATCCGGTACATTAGACCAGCTACAGGCTTCCAAATCATACGAAGACGACTGAAAATCAGCATATTGTTTCATTTTTTCTTGAACCACAGGGAATTTGTAAATCCCTCTAGAACTTACTGTTGAAGCTGTCTCTGAGCCTAAAATAAATCCTTGCGGAAATTTTGCAAAGGCCTCGTCATATAAATGCACCCGATAATTCAATCCTGGAACATCCAGCACAGCTCCAAAACCAGATTCCATTGTCGCTTTTACTTGATCCATACCCACAGTTACTGGACGTGTTGGATCTTCTCTATGAAATATTTCTTGCAACCATTTAGCTCGTTTTACACCCGCTTCTCCCCATTGATCAGGTACTTCATTTCCAGAACTCCACATCACAATAGAAGGATGATTTCTTGTTGCCTGTACTAAATTCACGATGTCTTTTTCGGCGTATTCGTCAAAAAATCGATGATAGCCATTCTCCACTTTTGGTTTTGTCCATTCATCAAAACTCTCCGCTAAAAACATAAAGCCCATTTCATCTGCTAGCTCGAGTTGCTCAAAAGAGGGCAAATTGTGCGAACTGCGGATTGCATTACACCCCATGTCCTTTAATATCTTCATTTGCCTGCGTAGTGCCGATTTATTAACCGCAACTCCTAAGGGCCCAAATCGTGGTGAAGACAAACGCCTTTAAACTTGGTTACCTTTCCATTAAGGCTAAAACCTTTATTGGGCTCATATTTTATTTCTCGAATTCCAAAAGAGGTTGAAATGGCATCTTTCAGTTCTTTACCAACATACAATTGGGAAACCACTTTGTACAAATAAGGGGTTTCAGGACTCCACAATTTTGGATTTTCTACTTTTATATTTTGATCGAACTCATTTCCGAATTGTATTTCTGATTCCTCTGAATTGAGTTTATGTCCTTCGGCATCAAAAATAGTGGTGACTAAACGACTATTTTCTCCAGAAGTTTTTGTCTTAATATTAACTTTAGCAACTGCTGAACTGATAAAAGGTGTGGTTATAAACTGCCCCCACTGGTCAATGCTCTCGTTATTTTTTATAATAATACTTACATTTCGATATAAACCAGCACCAGGATACCAACGTGAAGCAAATTCTTTATTAGTTAGCTTTACTGCTAAGGTGTTCTCTCCTTCGTTTATAAATTGGGAAACATCAAAATAGAAGTAACTATAACCATATGCCCATTCTCCCACTTTTTTACCGTTCAAATACACTTGAGGTTCGCTCATTGCTCCTTCAAAAAGTAAAATTATTTTTTTTCCTTTTAAATCTTTAGGCAATCTGAATTTATTGCGATACCATCCTGTTCCTATATGAGGCAGCGCCCCTGTGCGTCCTGTTTTTTCTGTAGCTATATTTTCTCCATTTTGAACAATTGCAACACTCTGTTTGTCTACATTTTTATCAAAGGGTCCGTAAATTGCCCAATCATGCGGAACGGTTACGGTTTCCCATTTCGAATCATTAAAATTTACTCTATACGCCTCTTCAAAATCGGCTTTTTGAAATTTCCAATTAGTATCTAACACCTTAACCTCCCGTTTTTGCGACAAAGCCACTTGCGCGAGTGTTGAAAAAAGAACAAGAATGGTTATTAATTTCTTCATTTATAAACCTATTTAATTATTAGATATCTATGAATTGCTGATACAGTATAAAACTGTAATTATAATTCGCTCCCTTCTTCTCTCAATATCCCACCAAATACTGAACGCTATTGAAAGAATCAGTATTTAATTCTAAAAATATAAGTCATATAAGTTAAAAAATACTAGTTTGCCAAATTAGTGATAAAAAGAAAATCTAAGTTTATAAGTTCTTTGCAAGGGCATTTACCTTTGCTTAAATGAAATGTTATTTTTACTTGATTATATTCAAATTAAAAACTCTCATGACTTATATGTTTTAATAATTTTTCGAATCAAAACTATTCTTTAAATGCGTCCAGAGCTGCAGTCGGTTTGCCGTCAGATCCCCAAGCACTTAAGGAATATCCACTCCAAGTGTTCTCTCCTTGTGGTTCCCAATAAATAACACCAAGTCCTTTGTTATTGGGTACATTTTTAACCGCTTTTATTGTTGCTGACAACATATCAAATGTGTTTAGAACTTTATCGTATTCACCTCCCACTTCTACAATCATCACTTCTTTGTTATATCTAGCGGCCATATCTTTAAGATTGTTTTCTAAATCAACAATCGTTTCCGTATAATCTTTCTTAATCCAAAAAGGATAGTATGACAACCCAATGATATCGTACTTTACATTATTTTCTTTAGCACTGTCAAAAAACCATCTGAATTTTTCGTTATTATTTCCTTCATCCAGATGAACGATTACTTTAATTTTAGTATCAACTGCCTTTGTAGCTTCAAATCCCTTATTAAGCAATTGTGCTAATTCCGGCCAATTTTTAGTACTTCCTTCCGGCCATAGCATACCGCCTGGAATTTCATTTCCAACTTGTACCCATTCTGGCGTAACTCCAACCTTTTTTAATGCGATCAAAACATCAAAAGTGTGATTGTAAACATCTGCCAACAATTCTGAAAAACTATGGGTTTCCCAAGCTTTGGGTTTAAATTGTTTTCCAGGATCAGCCCACGAATCACTATAATGAAAATCAATCATGATGCGCATTCCCATTTTTTGAGCTCTCAAAGCCATTACTACAGTTTCTGCTGCATTGCAATGTCCACTTGCCTTATCATTTGATGGATTTACCCAAACACGAAGACGAATTGTGTTGATTCCTCTGTCTTTTAAAATTTGTAGACAATCTTTTTCAGTCCCAGCAGCATCATAAAATTTATATCCTGTTGCTTCCATTTGTGACAACCAACCAACATCTGCCCCTTTAACAAAACCGGTGTCAATGGATACTGGAACTGAATTCTGATACTCATTTGTTTGTGAATTACATGAAGTTACAAACAAAAGACAACCTAACAACAAACCTATATTTTTGATTTTAATCATATTAAAAAGATTGAAATTTATAAATACTTTTATGTTGGTACAACTCTCCTTTTTTCAAAATTGAATTCGGAAAATGATTGTGATTAGGTGCATCGGGAAAATTTTGGGTTTCAAAACAAATTCCGCTTAGCGAATGATAATCCTTATTCTCTTTACCTTTAATTGTATTATAACAGTTACCCCCAACATAAATATGAACTCCAGGTTGACTGGTAAAAACCGTCATTCCTAGATTATTATTTTTATTAAAAAGCGAAACTGCAAATTCATCAGGACTTTGCAAAACAAACGTATTATCAATTTTTGAAGGACATTTTTTAGGCTCACTAAAATCAAAAGGCGAATTAACCGTATCTACAAACTTTCCTGTTGGAATATTTTCATCTGTAGTCTCTAGCATTTTTTCGGAATTTATTGTCAATTCCTGTTCTAGTAAATCAGATCCGTGGCCGTCTAGGTTAAAATAACTGTGATGTGTCAAATTAACGATCGTATCTTCAGTTGTATTTGCTTGATATTCTATGATCAATTCATTTTCTTCAGATAGTGTATATTTTAATTTTACTGCTAATTCACCAGGATAATTTTCTTGGTTATTACGACTTAAATAGCTTAGTGTTACCGATGGATTTTCCCCTTTATTGACGTTTTCAAGCTTCCAAAACTTTTGACTAAAATTCCTGTTTCCACCATGTAATGAATGACCACTATTATTTTTATTTAAATGAATTTGTTTACCATTCAGATTAAAGATGCCCTTATTTATTCTTCCAGCAAATCGCCCAACCGTCGCCCCAAAATAAGGAGCACTTTCTAAATTAAAAGATTTCTTGTATGCTTCTACAGTATCAAACCCTAAAACAACATCGATAGTTCCCCCATCTTTCAATGGCACTTTTAAAGAAGTAATCGTTGCTCCAAAATTCAAAACACTCAACTGCATCCCCTTTTTATTAGTCAATTCACAAGAATCGATAATTCCTTCTCTATTTGATAAATCAATTAATTCCATTATATAATTAGCTATAAAATATGACATGTGTTTTAAAATCATTGTTTTGTCACGAAAATCTAAAAATCAAAATTACACGAATAATCCATCTTTGCATACCAGCACCTACTAGTTTTTCTTATATTGCGGTAAAATAAATTTTTCATGAAAATTATTTCGATAGTAGACAACCTTGGGATACCAAAATACAAACAGATTATTCTTTCAATTGAAAAAGCAATAGAAGAAGAGCAACTAAAAAAAGGAGACCGCCTGCCATCTGTAAATAAGGTTTGTTTGAGTTCCTCATTATCGAGAGATACGGTGCTATTAGCCTATCATGAATTAAAAAAAAGAGGCATTATTTACGCCATTCCCGGAAAGGGATATTATGTTAAAAGTGTTGAGATAACTATAAGACAAAGGATTTTTTTACTTTTTGACGAATTAAATAGTTTCAAGGAAGATCTTTACAATTCTTTTGGAAAAAATATCAAAAAAATTATTGGAGAAGATCTAGAAGTTGACATTTTCTTTCATCATTTTAACATTAAAGTTTTTAAAAAGCTAATCAATGACAGTAATGGAAACTACACTAAGTACATTATTATGCCTACAAATTTAGCTGACGCAGCATCCATAATAAAAACCCTACCAGTCAATGAAGTCTACATTTTAGATCAAACTAACCCTGAACTTAAATCTTATCCTGCGATTTACCAAAATCATATGAAAGACACCCATAATGGTTTAGTAAAAGGAAAATCAAGATTAATTAAATACAAAAAACTCATTATGATTTTCCCGGGCTTTAGAGAACCTTTAGGAATGAAGGAAGGTTTTTTAGTTTTTTGCAAAGAATTTTTATTTGACCACGAAGTCATTACTGAATTTAAAAATCGAGAAATCAGCATTGGTGAAGTTTATATCATACCTAATGACAGGGATTTGGTAAAGGTGATTGAAAAGTCACAGTCTCAAAACTTAAAACTAGGCCGCGATTTCGGCATCATTTCTTACAATGAAACAGCTCTCAAAAAAGTAGTAGCAAATGGAATAACAACAATTTCTACCAATTTTGAGGCCATGGGTAAAATTTTAGCACAGATGATTGCCAATGAAAAAAAAGAGCAGATTGAAAACAAAAGCGCCTTAATTATCCGGAATTCTTTATGAAAAAAAATTAGGCATAAAAAAAAGCCTGTAATACTTGATAAACAAGTGATTACAGACTTTTTAAGTACCCGGAGCCGGAGTCGAACCGGCACGGTTTCCCACAGGTGTTTGAGACCAGCGCGTCTACCAATTCCGCCATCCGGGCTTAGCAGACATGAAATAACGACAGTTATCTCAACGCAATAAAAGAGGTGATTCTGTTTAAATCAATCATCAATTCCTTTAACACGGTGCAAATGTAAAAAATATTATTAAAATTTCTACTAAAATTTCTAATTTTTTCCTTTCAGAGTTGAATAAATTTCATAAATTTGCACCTCGCTAAAAACGAAACACACAACTAACTACACCCGAGGCAAATACAAACATAAGGCTTTACAGAAATGACAAAGCCGAACGGTATGGAGCGCAGCGGAATAAAACAACAAATTAAATGTCACAGCTAGAACCAGAAGCTAAAATTTTTGCATGTTCTCAAAGTGTTTACCTAGCGGAACAGATTGCCGAAAAATACGGAATCCCATTAGGTAAGGTTACGATGTCAAAATACAGTGACGGTGAGTTCCAACCTTCGTACGAAGAGTCGATCAGAGGGCTACGTGTATTTATTGTTTGTTCTACTTTTCCAAATTCGGATAACCTAATGGAATTGTTACTTATGATAGATGCAGCTAAACGTGCATCTGCAAGACACATAACTGCAGTAATTCCTTATTTTGGTTGGGCAAGACAAGATAGAAAAGACAAGCCAAGAGTTCCGATAGGGGCAAAACTGACAGCTAAATTGTTAGAAACTGCTGGAGCGACAAGAGTAATGACCATGGATTTACACGCAGACCAAATTCAAGGGTTTTTTGAAAAACCGGTTGATCACCTTTTCGCATCTACTATCTTTCTACCTTATGTAGAAAGTTTAGGATTGGAAAACTTGACCATAGCCTCTCCAGATATGGGAGGTTCAAAAAGAGCTTATGCGTATTCTAAATTTTTAGATTCTAGCGTAGTGATTTGTTACAAGCAAAGAAAAGAAGCAAACATAATCGACACCATGGAGTTGATTGGTGACGTAAAAGACAGAAATGTAATATTAGTGGACGACATGATCGACACAGGTGGTACATTGGCGAAAGCCGCCGATTTAATGATGGAAAAAGGCGCATTGAGCGTAAGAGCGATTTGTACCCATGCTATATTATCAGGTGATGCTTACGAAAAAATAGAAAATTCTAAATTGTTAGAATTAATAGTTACCGATTCTATTCCTTTGAAGAAAAAATCGAACAAAATAAGAGTAGTGAGTTGTGCACCGCTTTTTGCAGAAGTTATGCACATGGTGCACCACAACAATTCCATCAGTGGAAAATTTTTAATGTAACAAGAAGACGACTTAAGGTCAAGAACTGCAAGACTTCCTGTTATAAATAAAAGCATTGAGCACTAGGCTTAAGGCGTCAAACAAGTATTTTTTTATTATTAACTATATATTTTTTACAATGAAATCGATTACAATTAAAGGATCAGAAAGAGAAAGCGTGGGAAAAGTTGCGACTAAAGCCTTACGTAATGCTGGAGCGGTTCCTTGCGTTATATACGGAGGAGATCAACCAGTTCATTTTTCAGCAGAAACAAAAGTGTTCAAAGACCTGGTTTACACCCCAAACGCGCACACAGTTGTGATTGAACTTGCTAACGGAAAATCATTCGATGCAATTCTACAAGACATCCAGGTTCACCCGGTGACTGACAATATTTTACATATTGACTTCTTTCAAATTTTTGACGATAAAGAAATCACTATTGAAATTCCTGTGAAAATCATTGGTGACTCTAAAGGAGTTATGGCTGGTGGAGATCTACGTTTAAACAACCGTAAACTTAAAGTAAGAGCTTTGCCAAAAAATCTTCCTGATTTTATTGAAGCAGACATTACTCCGCTTGACATGGGTAACAAATTATATGTTACTAAAGTGCCAACACCAAACTTCAAAATCATGCACCCTGACAACACAGTAATTTGCCAAGTGAAAATTTCACGTGCAGCTATGAAAGCAGCTCAAGAAGCAGCAAAAGCAGCAAAAGCAGGCCCTGTAAAAGGAAAGAAAAAATAATATTTTTTCAAACATTCAAAAAGCATCAGTTGCAAAACTGGTGCTTTTTTTATGCCTAATTTTTTGTCTTTTCAAAAACAACAAATTGGTTTACTTCTTTTTTTAGAAGCACTTCCAACCCCATTTTAATGACAAATCCTCCTGCTGTTCATTTTATCTTTCATGCCAAACACTGTCATAAAAGGATGCCATTCCCATCAGGGCTAGACAAAAAATTATTTACCCTTAATCATATTTTTTTTGCCCATTTTAATCAAATAAACTTATTTTTACCAGATGATAAAATGGATAAGAACTATATTTTCATCAAAACAAACAGAAGACAATACTTGTTTTGTGAAACCGGAAGTTCACGAAAACCAAAAAAACAATATAAAAAGCATGAGTAACAAATATTTAATTGTAGGGCTTGGCAACATTGGTGCTGAATACGTGAACACCCGTCATAACATTGGATTCAAAATACTTGATTATTTTGCTAAAAAAGAGACCCTTTCGTTCCAAACAGTAAAATTGGGCGCATTAGCCGAATACAAATTTAAAGGAAGAACATTCTTTCTATTGAAGCCTAATACCTACATGAATTTAAGCGGTAAAGCAGTTCAATATTGGATGGAAAAAGAAAATATTCCTCTCGAAAACCTCCTAGTGATTACAGATGATTTAAATCTGTCTTTTGGCACTATCCGCATCAAACCAAAAGGAAGTGATGGCGGGCATAATGGGTTAAAAAACATCAATTTGATTTTAAATACAAATCAATATACCCGTTTCCGATTTGGGATTAGTGACGAATTCAAAAAAGGCAAACAAATTGATTATGTCCTTGGAGATTGGGATGATGAAGAAAAAGCCGCTCTTCCAGAAAGACTAGAAGTAGCATATGAAATAGTAAAATCTTTTGGAACTGCGGGACTAGAGAATACCATGACTGCATTTAACGGAAAATAAGAAGGGAAGTTCTTAGGATTCCCTCCTTTGTTTATTACATACTAATTATTCGATCACTATTTTTTTGACTTTTTTCCTATCGCCATCAATAACGGTTAAAAAATAAATGCCTGATTGTATGTTTTTCAACTGAACGCTTTCATTGAAATTACTTTTCTTTTCGTATTGTTTCTCAAATAATTTTCTTCCCAAAAGGTCATAAACTACCACCTTAACCTCGTTTATGGAATCACTAGTAAACTGCACATTAAAAATACCTTTATTAGGATTTGAATAAATCACAAGATCACTCATGTTAACATCTGCAACGGAAAGCGTATATGTTTGTGTACATAGTGTCAGTGATGCTGAATTTAAAGTACCAGTGTCATTTGGATAGGCATCTCGAATTCTAAAAACCCAAGTCCCTGAGGGATTTTCGCCATTAAATGCAGCCAAAGCTTGAAAAGGAGTTACTGTTTGTAATGTTGTAATACCACAGGCAAGATCCACACCTGAATCATCATAAATCAAATTTAAAGTACTGTTATTATCTCCGCAACTTTTATCAAACAATTTTACCGTTGTACCCTGTGGACTTATTATTTCCATTTCAACATCAGCGAGATAAGCATGCGTAAAACTTACATTAAAATTTACGTGAGACATTGATGCAGTTGTAGTCGGAACGAAAATTGTACTAGTGGTGTAAGCCAATTGTTCTGGTATAGGGAATGGTGCAGTAAATGAATAGGAAGCACACGAGGACGCAACCTCATACCCAATAGCAAAAGCTTTGCTATTGACTGCATAAAAAATATTTGCAGTGGGCTCGATTAAAATCCTACAATTTTCAGCTGTAATATTAGGTACTACAACCGTCTCCGAGCCATCATTTGGAGTATTAGCCACTAAAACTGTAGCAAAAGTTAAACCCCCATCAGTAGATAATTTAATATTTACATTTGTAGACCCACTCATGACATCAGAACCGTTTACACTCCAAGTTATCGTTTGATTTGAACCTCTAAACCAACTTAAGTCTTCTGTTTTTTGAGAGGTTACAGCGAACGGACCAGCTGTTCCGCTCACATTAACAATCATTTCGTCTGAATTAGTTTGCGCAGTGCCAAGTCGCGCATTATCCCTTCCCGTTAAAACAAAATGAAGTGTTCTCGCTACAGTTGCGACGGACTCCCATTTGCTTGTCAATTTATTAGCCAACACATTACTATAATCGGGCATATACCTATTTGGACTACTCCCAGGGTACAAAGACCTAAATAGTGGCCCATCCGTTTTTGCGGGAACAGCTAAACTATTTGCAGCAGTTGAATTTATCGCCGAATCATTTTGTTCCCAAGTATAGGATACCTCAGCACTATTGACATCTGCTCCGATAGCTTTTAGCACAAAAGCAGTTCCTTTAGGAATCACATAATTTGAGCCTGCATTTATAACTGGGAGACTCTTTATTAAATTAACAGAGGACCCACAATTTTTTGTACTAAGGTTTTCCTGAATTTGCTTAATACTAGCATAGGCAAAATAATCATCAGAGTTAGACTGAACATCATAGTCTGTAGTTATTCCCGCGTATCCCATAATAGTAGACCCACTGCCTGGTTCAACATTAAATCCAGTAATTTCACTGGCATCCCAAGAAAAAGTATGATTTGCGCCAAGTTGATGTCCCATCTCATGAGCCACAAAATCGATGTCAAAGGTATCACCTTCCGGCTTCTCGTCTGCAGGAGATGTATAAGCGCTACCTTTTCCAGCATCACACACACAACCAATACAGCCAGCATTGCCACCACCTCCTGAAGCACCAAACAAATGGCCAATATCATAATTACCATCGCCTATATCGGCGGTTAAAACATCCTGTACTTCCTGCGTCCAATCTCCAGCAGTACCAGCGGCTGCGTCAGAATAAGGATCTGTAGTCGCATCTGTGTATATTATGATGCTATTATTAGCAATGATCTCTAATTTCACAGCGAGGTCTTTATTAAAAATACCATTGACCCGCGTCATGGTAGCGTTCATTGCAGCGAGTGCATTTGCTTCGGTCCCGCCGTGATAAGCGGCATATTCACCCGTGCAAGACAAGGCTAAACGTAAAGTTTTAAACACCCTATTGTTGGCTGATATTTTGCTGTTTATATTTGTCAATTCCTTGTTCAAAATTTTATCTTCAGTGCTGCAAACGAATGGTAACTCCCGATTATTCACCATTTTAGAAGAAAAAAGTACATACAAAGACGAATCTTCGGGGGATGCTTCAATAAATTCTGATCCGCTATCAGCTCTTAAAACCATCGTTTGTATTCCTTTTGGAGACAAACTAAAATTAATAGAAGCCTTAGGATCGCTGAGCCCAACTCCTGCATACCCTCTTATCTCAGGATATTTAGCTTGCAATTTGGGTTCGAAATTAGAAGACTCCCATACGAGAAACTTCTCCATTACTCCAGCGATATTAGGGATGCTGATTTCCACACTGCTCCTTTTTGCAGTCCTACTATTTATTGCAACTAATGATTGCATCAACATTTCTTGATCAAAACGAAATAATGATTTTTTATTGGAACTAGATTTATTAGTGTTATTATCAAAAAAAGACAGAGAACCTTGGTCTATTTTTTTCCAAGGCACTTTATTTTGGGCTTGAATCGACGAGCACCAAATCAAGATAATTATATATAGGAGGTGTTTTTTCATGACTCAAGATTATTTACAATTCAAAATTAACATATTTAGTTTAATAGATAAATCTAAAGCCATGATAATTAAAAAAATTAACTTTTAATTTTCAACTTGTAGCTTAATTCAATGAAAATAGTTTGACTATACTTTACATTTAAAATAGATAGTATAAATTTGCACCATTATAAAACAGCTATTTTGAAAATTTTCAATTCTATACTAGATTTCAGTACTACAAAAAAAACCATCCTTACTTTAGGCACTTTCGACGGAGTCCACTTTGGCCATAGAAAAATACTAGAAAGAGTATTACAAAATGCAGAAAATAACAAATACGAAAGCCTAGTACTTACATTTTTTCCTCACCCCAGAATGATTTTAGAGAAAAAATCAAATATAAAACTACTAAACACCATTTCTGAAAAAACAGATCTATTGGAAAAAATAGGAATTCAAAACCTTGTTATTCATCCGTTCGACGAAAGCTTTTCAAGATTGACCGCTGAGGAGTTTGTTCGTTCCGTCCTTGTTGATCAATTCAACATTCATAAAATAATTATTGGGCACGATCATCGTTTTGGGAAAGACCGTACAGCAAATATTGATGATCTAATCCGTTTTGGAAAGCAATATGGATTTGAAGTGGAACAAATATCTGTTCAGGAAATAAATGAAATCTCGGTGAGTTCTACTAAAATCAGAAAAGCATTATCAGAAGGAAACATGACTTTGGCAAATAAGTATTTGGGATATAATTATTTTCTGACTGGCACCGTTTTTAAAGGAAAACAGCTAGGCAGAACGATAGGCTTCCCTACAGCCAACTTAAAAATAAAAGAAGACTACAAGCTGATTCCCAAAAATGGCGTTTACATTGTTAAAAGCATTATTGATCAAAAAATTGTTTTTGGAATGATGAATATCGGATTTAACCCCACGGTCGCAGGAGAAGATCTATCCATAGAAATTCATTATTTTGATTTCAGTTCTGACTTGTATAACCAAGAAATATCCGTTTCTATACTCCATTATATCCGTCCTGAAGAAAAATTCAATTCAGTTGATTTATTGAAAGTACAACTGGAAAAAGACAAAACCTTCGCATTAGAGTACCTGGATTAATTTTGATGTGTTTTAAAGTTTCTTCGTCCTTTTAGTAAAATATCTTTATATTTTGTGTAAGTTTGATAGGCAATCTACTGTTTACAAAAGAGATGATTTTTTAACTTTAAAAAACCAAACGTATGAAGCTCCCAAAAGAATTATACAACGGCGTCATTATTTTGATTGGAATTAGCCTCTATTTTATGTTGATGGAGATTTTAGGACTTGCTAATTTATATTACTTACGCCTATTTAATGTTTTATTTGTCTTTTACGGCACTAACAGGACGCTGAGGATGAACTACAAACGGGGCAAGAACCTTTTTGCCAGCAACGCCTTTTCCGCGTTGGCTACTTCTTTACTAGGTGTGTTTTTAAGTGTTCTCGCATTAATTGCTTACAGCTATTTTCAAGGTGGTGATGCTTACCTGGAATCATTGTCTAAAACCTTTTTATTTGGTGGAGACCCATCAATTATGACGTACAGCATTAGTTTACTTTTTGAAGGAATCGTATCCGCTGTAATAATTTCATTTATGCTGCTGTTGTATTGGGACAACCATCTTAAAAATGATTAACAATCCTTATCAAAATTACAGTAGTTATTCGTTTTTCAACAGTATTATATTGCTTCTTTAGAACAATTTGATTGGTCGTTCAAAAAGGTGCAATCAATTAAATACACAATTGGACAACAGAAGAAGTTATTGCAATCTATAACAAACCTATGATGGACTTGCTTTAGAAAGCAGCTAGCATACATAGAGAACGTTACGATCCAAACGTAGTTTAGGTTTCAATATTATTGTCTATGAAAATAGCTGGTTGTCCAGAAGATTGCGGTTATTGCTCACAAGCCGCAAGATACCACACTTCTTTGAAAGGCAACGACTTAATGTCTGTTAGCCAGGTAAAAGCCCAAGCATTACGAGCATAATGCCCAAAACTCAAGTTTGTCTCGCCGCAGAAAGGATAAATATGAGTCGTAAAGATCATGCCATGTGCTTTTTTGCAGGTGACAATTCAATTTTTGCAGGTGACAAACTACTGACCACTCCAAACCAAGATGTCAATGAAGACATGAAAAATGTTTGAAATGTTAGGTTTAATTCCTCAAAAAACATTTACTAAAGTTTCAGTATCCTCGAGTGTTGAAGCTAGTGATTCTAAATTTCTACCTTTAGCAGAGAAACCAAAATGGCGACGTCCTGGATACACCGTTGAAAGGAACTGTGAAGCCTCAACTATAAAAATAAGTTTTGAACAGGTATAAAAAACCATTCGTTAATCCGAACGGGGGTTTTTAAGGGCTAGACACTTATTTCCGCTACATTAATAAATTATCTTTTTAGTAATGAATTTCCCGTTTTGTAACACGACCTTAACCCACAATATCTGGCGGCTTGACATCAAATCTAATATCCTTAATTCCTGGCTATCAACATTTCCTTTCTCGCAAACCTTCCTAGCTGTTGTGTCAAATATTACAACTTTATCAATGGCATCGGCCGTAGAAGTAATTATTAACTGTTTGTTTTTATTTGAAACTACTACTTGATTTTCCAATGTCGTTTCAAAATCAGTTAATTCTAATGTTTTATTAGCATAACTCAATACAAAACGATCATTGAAAGTCCCCTTCCCTGACGAAAATGTATAAGCATTGGTTTTTAAGTTGGTAAACGTTTTGCTGAGCTTGTCTTCTAAAAACACTTCCATCGCAATTAATAGTCCATCAGTCTTATCAATAGATATTGTGAAGTCTCCCTCAATTGCTGAACTAAAACCCAATGAAACAGTATCTGCTTCCGGAATAGGCAGTGCCCTGCCCTGAATAGTCAAAAGGCTGTCGTTATTAATGCTGTAAAAGTCGACATAAGCGTTTCCGTTGATACTGACAGCATCAAACCCCCGATCATAATTATTGGTCGCTCCGTTGACGTATCCTATCAATGTCTGTTTAAACGCACCTTGGGTATTGGACAGGTTGAGCCAAATTCTGCTTTTTACTGTCTCATTCGTAGTGGTCACTTTAGATGTTTTGGAACCAGATGCAGATCTTAAAAATTGCGAGTTATCAAGGATCTCTCCTACTTTAGTCAACCTCATGCTGTTCGTAAATCTAGCAGTACCTCCCTGACTGCTTCCAATAGCAATAAACGATTGTCCAGCAGCAATTTTCGACGAAGCAACTCCCCCTGTTAAAGAAGTACCAACACCTCCTGTTAACGTATATGCAGCATAATCACCGGTGGTATATGCATAAGCACCTGAACCTGCTGTCCCAACAGTAATACTTCCTGCTAATTTTATCTCTGATTTGTGAGTCCAAAAATACAATGTTCCTTCAAGAGCAGCTTTATTAGCTTCTAAAAAAGCATCTGCGGCTATAGCGGAAGGATATGGGTTTCCTATCAGATTTGATTTGCTGGCGGTTATGTTTACATCAGTAATACCATTGTTTGGCAGTCCTTTAAATGTGGCCGTTCTAGCCGAGCTTTGTCCACTGGCAAGGCCAGCTCCAGCACCCCTAACGATATATCCTATTCCGTTTAACATCTCGGTAGTAGTGAATGCTTTTACCCATGAGTTCCCTGCGGCGTTAAACGAATAGTATAAAGTACCTGTTTGTATTGCTCTCAATTCAGCTCCGGTAACCGGTGACGACCAATAGACGTAATCCGTGTCTAATATAGGAGTCGTCTTTCTTTTGTATGTAATACTACCTAAATTGGCAGCGGCATCATTTATTTGAACCAAACTGGCATTGTTTTCGAAAGTTAATGTTCCTGTGCCTAATACTTCCACTTGATTAGTTATTTTTAAGGTATGTCCTGAGTTAGGATCCACCGATTCAAAAACCACATTCACACCCGTATTCACTTGGCAAGAACATCCTTCTAAAATTCCAATAGAATTATAAGGTGCATCAAAAATAATTTTGTCAATACTTGTCGGTTCGCTCGGCGACCATGAATTTCCATTCCAAGTTGAGACAACTGGAGCTGCTGTTATTACGCAATTAGTAACAGAAGAAAGACAGCCTTTAATATTCTTTATCTTTACATTATACGTTCCCGGAGATAAATCTGTTTTGACATTACTAACCTGGTATTTATTCCCATTATCAAAACTATATAAGTCCGTTGCACTCTGTGCGGTGACGGCTATTGTACCAAAACTTACATTACAGTCTGGGTTTGTAGTAGTTATTTGTGGAGTTGTTAACAAAGGTAGAAAGGTTAATAATCTTACTTTTGAAAAACTACTAACACTACAGTTCCCTCCTGTTCTACTAAACAAAACATCAACACGATATTTAGCAGATTCTGCAGGAGTACCACTAAGTATATTAAGCGTAGGCGTAGCTGCACCCAAAAAATGTATTCCATCAACTACGTTATCCCAAGACCCTGATGCCGCTTGACTTTTCCATTGGTACGAAATCATTCCATTTAAGGGGTTAGAAACTTCAGCAGTATAAGAATAATTCGACCCATAGCAAAGTGTAACATCCACTATTGATTGGTTAGGCGTGAGCGTTGGTGAAATTATATTAGTTATTTCATTTACTGAGAGTATCACTGGAGATGATGTAAGACTGCAACTTCCATTAGAAACCACAACTTGGTATTGTGTTCCGTTAGGCGATAACGTAGTCCCCACATTCTTAAGTCGAATTTCATCTTGACTTGGAATAGAATAAGTAACATTATCCTCGGCAGGAATTGAAATAAATGCTTGATCTATATTAGGCCTTTTTCGTTGCCATGTATAAGTCAGAATACCTGTTCCCGATGCTACTACTTTAAAACTAACAATGCTTCCCTCACAATCCAACTGGCTTATTGGTTGAGCCGTAATTGTAGGCGAAGAGTTTACTATTACCGTTACTGGTTTAATATCAAAACATCCTGCTGCTGCGGTTCCTTTTATGTAGTAGGTTCCTGCTGTAGCTGCTGTTGGTGTTGTGTAAGCTATTGTTGCTGCTGAATTCGTCCAAAACGTATATGTCAAACTAGGGGTACTTCCTGAAGTAACCACTGATGAAGTAAGGTCAACCGTTGATGGTGCACATACTGCTGCTGGGTTGGTAATCGTTACAGTTGGTGTTGGATTAACTGTTACCGAAATAGTTGTAGTGTGCGAGAATACAGTTGTTCCAAAATAAGTAGTACAAGTCAAAGAAGCTGAGTAATTTCCGATTTGGGTTGTCGTAAAACTATAGTCTTGAAGGTTACTAGTTAAGACGCTACTATTTGGGTCGGTTACATACCACGAGTATGCTACTCCCGTAGTTGAACCGCCAGAAGTTGTCGTACCAATGGATCCAGTAGAGGCTCCTATTAAGTTAATTGAACTCCCACTGCAAACTGCTGATTTTGATGAAGGGTTTGCATTTAAAGTACCACCAGAATTCATTAATAGTGTGAAATCAGGTAGACTTCCTCCTCCATTACATTTAGAATACGCTGTACTACCAATATAGATTACTTGATTTGCAGAACACCCTGAAGCTACATCTAATCCTTCTTTTGACACTTCAAGATAAGCGGATGTAGGTAATTTTAAATTCAGTTTGCCGTTAAATTCAATAAAGCCTCCTGAGGGTGCAGGAGTAACATAAATTTTTGGAGTAATTATATTAAAATCCACCCCTCCAGAACTATTATCTCCATTTAGTTGGAGAGTTCCTGTTATAGTCAGTACTCCTATAGTTTGTGTTGTAATTGTTGTACTTAAAGCTATCGTATGCCCAGCTTGAATCAAAACTGCATAACTTCCTGCTATTTGCCCGGGATAATTTGTTGCAGGCGTCCAAGTAAGGGGCGAAACATTTGTACAGGTTTGCCAACTACCGGGAGTTATCCAATTTCCAGTAATATTTACATTAGAACGATAATCCCCAATCGATTGCCCAACAACTGCAGCCTGAACAAATAACAATAAAAAAGCCAAAAAGATCTTTTTTACAGAATGCCCAAAAACAAAAAAATCCCCGAAACTTTTTATTTTCAAAAAAATTAAATTGATGATAAATATCGTTTTTTGTCTGTAAAATTTCTTCATAAAAAAAATTGATTAAGTTGTCAACCGTCCTGAACTGGTCCTTACCTGCGTAGGAAAAATACATTACGCACACAAAATAAATTCAAAATTCTATAAGAAAATTACGCTTTAACAATAAAACCGTTAAACGGCATATATATCTGTTGCAAAGTACTTAACACGCGCATTAACATTATTTTTTTATACGTTTTATCCTGTTTTATAAAAACCAATTAACAAGAAATAATTCCTAAATCACAAACTCTCCCCTTTTTAGACTAAGTCTTAAAAATAAATTTTTCACTACTTTACAAATACTTTAATTAACACTCCTCTATGTCAATAATAGCATACTTATTTAAAAACAAAAAACCCATTACTTTTAGGTAATGGGTTTGTGCTACTGCAATTTATTTTTTTATAAACTATAAAATAATTTTTTTGGTGATTATTTCTCCGTTTTGCAATATCACCTTAACTATTAAAGCTTGGTTATTTATTAAAATCAAGTCCGACACCTTTAAATCGGTTTCATTAACATTTTTGTTACTAAACACTTGCTTCCCTAGAAAATCATAAATCAACACTTTGTCTATTATTTCTTCTGAAGATTTAATTACTATCTCCTTATTTTTATTATAAATTAAAACCCCAAATTTCTTCTCGTCAATATTATCAATAACTTCTAATGTTCTATTAGCATAACTCAATACAAAACGATCATTGAAAGTCCCTTTTTCGGTGGTAAAAGTATAAGCACCCTTTTTTAGGTTATGAGCAGTATTCGTTAATTTATCCTCTAAAAAAACATCCATAGTAGATAAGGCTCCATCGGTTTTATCAATTGAGATACTGAAATCTCCAACAATAGTCGAACTATATCCAAGTGGTACAGTATCAGTTTCCTGGATAGGAAGTGCTCTACCTTCAATAGTTAAACGACTAGTATTATTAATACTGTAAAAATTGATAAAACTGTTCCCGTTAAAGCTCAATGCATCATAACCTCTATCATAATTATTGGTTGCCCCGGTCATGTAGCCTAATAGCATTTGCTTGAAAGCGCCTTGAGTATTGGTTAAATTTAACCAAATTCTACTTTTCTCTATTTTATTTGTGGAAGTTGTTTTTTCTGTTTTCGAAGCAGAAGCCGGTTTCAAAAAAACACTGTTATCTAGGATTTTATCACCGTCCAGTCTCATACTATTAACAAACTTAGCTTGCCCTCCAATAGTAGAGCCCCTAGCAAAAAAACTTTGGCCTGCTGCAATACTACCTGTCACTGAATTAGTTCCTCCTACTTTAGTAAAGGGTGTGTAATCATCTGATGTATAGGCATACGCTCCAGAACCAGCTTTGCCGGGGTCAATTCCTGATGCTAACTGTATCGCTGATTTATGTGTCCAAAAATACAATGTTCCTTCAAGAACATCTGTCGGCCCTTCAAGAACGTCGGTATTTGCTTCTAAAAAAGCGTTCCCATCTATAGCCGATGGATAAGGATTCCCAATTAGATTGTTTTTACTAGCTACTATGCTTACTGGGATGACACCATTATTAGGTACTCCAACAAAGTTAGCCGTTAAAGTAACATTACCCGTGTCAAACCATGTACCTGCACCTCTAACAATATATCCTTTACCAGTATTCATTATTGTATTAGCATTAGCATTTGCCCATGAATTTCCTGAACCATTAAAGGAATAATATAAAGTACCCGTTTGTATAGCTTTCAAAGCAGCTCCGTTAACTGGTGATGACCAATAAACATAATCTGTTTTTAAGATTTCAGGAGTAGTTCTGTTATATATTATACTTCCTGAATTACTAGCGTTGTCATTTATTTGAACTAAACTAGCGTTGTTTTCAAAAATAAGAGTCCCACGCACCTCCAGATCATTAACAATTTTCATTGTTTTTCCAGCTTTAATAGTAACCTCTTTACTTCCGGTAACCAAACAAGAGCAACCATTTACATCGGCATCCTCATTATAGTTATCAGTAAACACAATCTTTTGATCAGTTGTTGTAAGTCCTTTATCCCAAGAGCCGTTACTCCAAGTATTGGTAATAACAGTAGCGGCCTTTATTTTAATATTTGAAGTAGCGTCTGACGTACAGCCTGAATCATTAGTCACTGTAAAGTTATAAGTATCTTCTGTCAAACCATTAATTGTTATACTGCTGCCATTCCCTGAAATTCCTCCCGGATTAATAGTCCAGTTTCCTGATGGTAATTTAGTCAATACTACACTTCCAGTTGGAGTAATACAATCTGGTTGAGTTGGTGTTTCAGGTGTAGGTGGGGCAGGTGTTACTGGCTGCGCATCAATAACCACATCCTCTGAAGCTGGAGAACCACAAATTGCACTTGGAAATAATTGAGATTGTGGAATTATTTCTTTTGCCTGACTTGTGCTGTTCCAAAATAACTTAGAAACCGCTTCTCCAGCATTTTCATAATATTCTAAAACAATGTCATATTTTACGCCCGCAGTAAGACTAATAGTTCCCGTATTATCTTTTACAGGATAGATATTCCAATCATTAATGATTGGAACACCATTTACTCGAAGCCTGACACCATCATCACTTCTTGTTGTAAATGTGTAGCTTTCGCTGTAAAGCGGCTGCACTTGACCCGACCATCTTACGAAAAAATTATCGGTACCAATTGGCGCGGCTGGATTTACCCTTTCCCAATCGAAAGCAACTGTAGCGTCTGTACGGGTTAATGTGGGTGAGGTAGTTGGAAATGTCGGATTACTAGCGCTAGTTATAGAAGAAGTACTGTTAAAATATTCCCCTTTTAATCCCGTCCCATTATTTGCACCAATTACTGAATAGGTGTATTTACCAGGATAAAGTCCTGAAATTGTTGTACTTGTTCCTGTTCCTGTAGTTGTTATACCTCCAGGATACTGTGTCAATGCCCATTCGGGAGGCATACCGTTTAAAACTACACTTCCTGTTCCTACAGTACATGTAGGTTGTGTAATTGTTCCTACTATTGGTGCAGTAATAGCTGCATTTACTGTTACCACCGCATTACCAGTCATATCTGCTGTACAACCTCCATTTGTCGCTTTAACGGTATAAGTTCCTGCAGCAATTTGATTACCAAAACTGATGGCACTTCCTGTACCTGAAAACGCAGAACCAACTGTTGAGGTGCCATTGTACAATTGATAATTTACACCGTTGTGTGAATTTGCAAGACCAACGGCAACTCCTGCACCACCGGCACAATAACTGCCACCGCCAGTAACGGAATAATTAGATGGTCCACTAACAATATACGTAATAATTACTTGGCCGTTGGCACCATTACCAGACTGGTTTTCTTCTGAAATTTCACCACCTTTTCCACCACCACCACCTCCTGGTGCCGTCCCGTTATTTCCTGCAGATTTCTTATTTCCTCCATCTCCGCCTCCAAGAGCGCCACCTGTTTGTTTATTAGCGTTTGAAGCTGTTGCCCCGCTACCACCACCACCACCGCCTTCATTATCTTTATTACCAACCCTATCCGAACCGTTACCGCCTGATTTACTGCCTGCACCATAAGCACCGCTAATAGGGCCACCAGTACCTCCTTTATCTTCATCTGTGATTGTACCACCACCTGCAGTTACTAAACTCAAATAGTTATAACTAGAATCACCTCCATTTACCCCTGGTTTTTGTTTTGCATCAGTAATAATGCCACCAACACCAACTGTAAAATCAATTTTATCGCCCTCTGAAACAGCATAAGTGTTTGTAACATATCCGCCGCCGCCGCCGCCGCCTCTTGCATCTCTGTTTTTTGCCCCTCCACTGGCACCACCACCCCAAGCTTGAATTGTTAAACTTGTAACGCAAGAAGGTACTGTAAAGGTGCCGGATGAAGTGAATGTTTTTGTTGAAGTATTCCGATCAATGTACGACCTTAAGGCTAACAAAATGCCGCCATTTCTTTCATCATTATTGTTGGATAAATTGGCAGTACCTTCTCCTGTTGCCCCTGGTGTTGTTTTAATTGCCCAAGAACCACCGACAGACGTGTCCTGTCCATTATTATTTTCTACATCAAATAATTCCGTAAGAGTGCCAGGAGAAGTATTGGTATTCCAATTTGAATATGAACGATTATTCCCAACTTGTCCTAGCATTACAATTGCTGCATTTGCAGAAATGGTAGTTATAGAAGTGGCTGTTACAGTCCTACTATCGTCAGTGTTAATTGTACCAGGAGTAACGTCAAAAGGGCTTAATTTATCTACGCCTGAAAAAGCGATGATCGCACCTGATGAACTGTTAGTTCCTGAATTTAATGTAAAATTATATTCAGTTACTAGTACATCAGCAGAAACAGCAATCTTATACAATACCGTTCCTCTCATGCGATTATCGCCAAGATTCCCTCCCGCGATTAAAGTCCATCCTATACTTGAGACATTGACTGAAAGATTACTATTATTATCGCTCTCTGAAAAATTAGCAAGCATTAAATCACCTACCGCTATTCCTTCAGGTTTACTAATGGTTAAATTAGAGTTTGTACCTGCGGCAGTTGTCGCGTCCCCGCGTTGCGCAATTTGCCCAAAACTAATAGTACCAACTAGCATCACGCAAATAAAAAGGAATAAATTAGTTGTTCTTGATATACAAAAAAGAGCATTCGTAGGGTAATTTTTCTTCATGGGATAATTATTGATTCGGGGGCAAAATCTATGTAGGAGCTTTGTTTTTATAACAAAAACTAAAGTGCCTCAGCGACAAACATATGCCATAAAATACCTACACGAAATAAATATCGCTCATCACCTCTTTTTAACGATAAACTACATCTTTTGACATTTTAAACCACTTATATCTGATCTTTTAAGCGCAAATTAATTCCTAACTTATTGATAACAAAAACGATAATACACTATTTCAGCACCCATTTTGCCCATTTTTTAGACATTACTACAAGGTGTTTAGTACAAAACAAAAACGCTATACATTAGATAAAAGCACTCAAGTAACCTTGTTTGATAAATCAATTAAAAAACCGAAATTTGAATCAAATAATTTCAAATTATAACCCAGCATGAACGACGTATATTCCATAAAAGACGCTATTAAAAAAATAGAACACTATTGTGCGTATCAGGACCGTTGTCATCAGGAAGTAGAGTCTAAACTGCGATCTATGAAAATGGACTCAGATGAAATTGATCAGATTATTGCGCATCTTATTAACGATAATTTCCTTAACGAAGAGCGTTTTGCCTGCAGTTTTGCCCGGGGAAAACACCGCATAAAATTCTGGGGGACGATCCGGATTACAAATGAGCTTAAATTCAGAAAAATAAACTCTCGCTTGATTACCACAGCGCTGAAAGAAATCACTCCTGAAGAATACTTAGAAACTTTTCATAAACTAGCAGACAGAATTTGGGAAAATAGCTCCGAAAAAAATGCTTTAAAAAAGAGAAAAAAATTTTGTGATAACTTATTACGAAAAGGTTTTGAGAGTAATTTAGTCTATGAAAAAGTTAAAGAATTAGAAGGAATGGAACGCGAATAAGACGGGTTTTATTTTTAAACATATAAGTCATATGAGTATTTATAAAAATGCAGTTAAACTGCTCGTCTGTAAATAGTAAAAGACCAAATAAGTGCGAAATAAAAATTGAAACGAAAATCTGCATTAAGAATAAAGGGGATGCTAATGAGACATCTTTTATTTTTAAACATAAAAGCCATGTAAGTTTTTATAAAAATGCACTTAAACTGCTCGTCTTTAAATAATAAAAGACCAGATAAGTGCGAAATAAAAATTGAAACGAGGATTTAAATTAAGAATAAAGGGAAGGCGAATCAGACAGATTTTATTTTTAAACATAGAAGTCATAGAAGTTTTTATAAAAATGTCGCTAAAGAAGTACAGTCTGTAGAGTAAATGGCACGCGGATGACACCGATATTGCGGATCAAAACGGATTTTTTTTAAATCAGTGAAAATCATTCGAATCTGTGGCCAAAAATAGCACTGAGATATTTACTTCTAAAATCATTGCCAATCTTTTAAATCTAAGATGAAAAAATAAAAACGCTCAGCAATTGCAACAGTTTGCTAATTTCTTCTTCCGAATTATAACTGTGTAAACAAAAACGAAGTCGTTCCTGCCCTTCGGGAACCGTTGGCGAAAGTATCGCTTTCACATCAAATTCTTTTTCTTGAAGTTTTTGAGCTATGGATGTAACATTTTCATTCCCCGGAATGATGGCGTATCGTATTGCTGATTTACTGTGTACAAAAAGTGGTTTTAAACTCAATAGGTTTTTCTACTTCGAAAAGGCTTCCAAAGTCAGTTGGTTTATGAGAAAGTAAAAGACTTAGAAGTTAGTTGGCAGTAATCCATCGCTATACTTTTGACTGTTTTTAAGCCATCAAATCTCATTACTCAATCTCTCCTTTCCTCTTTGTTCCTATTGAGGAAATCTATAAAACTTAAATTAGTTTTGAACTATATTTATTGCTTTAGAATAATTTATTATTGTTTATCAATAATTTTTATATATTTGTAAAAAATTAGTTATGAAAAAATTAAACTTTTTAAAAGCAATTGTTGATTTTGTTTGGATTATGGCTTTAATCAGCATTCCATTTTTAGTGTTTTTCATCGGCTATTTAGTGTTTTCAAAGAACCCTATCGACTTTCCGATAGAGATGAATGGAATCGAAATTACGGTTTTGGATCGGAATGCGAAGCTGGCTTTATTTTTTGCAACAGCATCTTATATCATAATCTTATATAGTTTGTTTTTATTTCGAAAACTACTTCGCTTATTTCAATTAAAAATTATTTTTGACGAAACAACTATCTTCTATTTGAATAGAATTGGTAGGTTATTTATTATTTCCGGTCTATTATCCGGGATTCCTGCTTTCTTTTTTAAATTAGCAGAACGCGAAATAAAAATAGAAATTGGATCAGATTCTTTGCTATATCTTATTTCTCTTGGATTATTTTTTATGGTTTTAAGCGAAGTTTTTAAAATCGCCAAAACCATGAAAGAAGAAAACGAACTAACGGTTTAATTATGGCTATAATAATCAATGTTGACGTGATGCTTGCGAAGCGAAAGATGCGTTCCAATGAATTAGCAGAACGAATTGGTATTACTACGGCCAATCTTTCGATTTTAAAAACTGGAAAAGCTAAGGCAGTTCGGTTTTCGACTTTGGAAGCGATTTGTGAAGTGCTGGAATGCCAGCCGGGAGATATTATGGAGTTTGTGAAGGAATAAATCTCAAAAATTACTTTGCGTCTACGAGCCTTGGAATAACAAAAAAAGTCCCGCACCGCTGCGGGACTTTTTAATTATATAGTGGTTGTCTATCTAAAATTATATTGTACTCCAAACAATAAATTCCCTTTTGGCATAGGAACTAAATTTGTTTCTGTATACTCCGTGTTGAAAATATTATTAGCAAACAAAGACAACTCAAAAGCATGTAAAGTATAGGAAGCACCCAAATCTACTACTGAATACGAAGCTCCAGCAGTTCGTTCCGAATAACGATACGAAATCGTATTGCTGAAATTTTTCAAGAATTGCATATTGTAACTCCCCACAAACTGATGCTTTAGTGAATTCAAAGAATACTGGGAGAACGTATAGGTACTTTCTTCTATATCATTCTGAATAAAAGAATAACCAAACTGTAGCTTTTGAGCAAATGAATTAAGAGTAAAGCTATAAAGCAGTTGTGTTTCAAAACCTTTGGTGGTGACATCTTGAATGTTTTGCGCTTGCCAAGGATCCGTAAGTTGCATTTTTACGTAATCAATTAAATGATCCGATTTGCGATTAAAGACCGCCGCAGACAAATTAAAATTAGAGGTATTCCATTTCAAACCAATTTCTTGCGAAAATGCTTTCTCAGGTTCTAAATTAGGATTCCCTATCGTATTTGGAGATTTATAATTCAAATCGGTAAAAGTTGGAATTCTGTAGGTATAACCCAAATTACCATATACTTTTAGATTATCAACCAATTGATATCCAACATCTATTCCTGGGAAAGCAAAAAACTTGAAGTCAGAAAAATAACTCACGGCTACTCCTGGAGTAATATCCAATTTTTTATTAAACAATTCCAAACGATGCTCTAAAAATAAAGTAGTTAGAAAACGGTTATTTTCCCCAAGATTATTACTCGAAAGAAGCACTTTAGCTGTTTCTATACCAAAACCAGTAACACCAATATTTGAGGTATATGATCCATTTAATTCTGCAGCAATTTTGTTTGAAATATGCAAATTCCTGTAAATAGACGGATTCTTTCTAATAAAGACATATTCGTCTTCATTACGTCTCCAATATAATTTGGGCTTCCAGGTAAAATTACCTTTTTTAATAACCGTTGAAAAACCAACTAAACTAGCCGTTGTTTCCTCATATTGCTCAATAGCGGCTGGAGTAGAATAAAAACCATTTGACCCGAATTTTTTGTCTGAAAGAGCAACCAACATCGTTATTGGCAATTTATTTTTATTAAAAACACTCTTCAACACAAAATTCTGATTGTCGAAATCTGTATTGTAACGATACCCGTTCGATGTGTTTTTTGAAAAATGCAAAATATGACTGCTTTCATTCAAATTAACTCCAGCGGCAACAGCAGCACTAACTTGACCATAAGAACCCGCCTGAAGACGAACTGATGCATCATTATCAAGTGAATCCTTTGTAACAATATTGACAGCGCCAGTAAAAGCATTTTGACCAAATACGCGACTTGCGGGCCCTTTTATAATTTCAATTCTCTTAATAACTTCAATCGGCAAAGCTAAATTCATCGAGTGATGTCCAGTTTGAGCGTCATCTACCTTGAATCCATCTATAAGTAGCAGCGTTTGATCAAAACTTCCGCCTCGTATATACAAATCTGCTTGCATACCACTAGTCCCGCGACGTCTTACATCAATACCTGCAATTTGCTGTAAAGCATCGGCAACATTTGTCACTCCAGATTTTTTTATATCCTCGGCAGTAATCAATTGAATGGTTCTAGAATTTTCCTTGAAAGGCAAATCAATCCTACTGGATGTAATAACCACTTCTTGTAGAGAATCTATTTTTTGCTTATTTTCCTGCGCATTTACTATCAAAGAAAAGATTAAAAGAAGGCCTAAAAAGTATTTATTTTTCATTTATTAAAGTGTTGAATTATTTTAAAACCTTGCAAAAGTAGTACCTTTCCGGACTACTAAAATAGTCCAGTTTCAAAATGATTGATAGTCCGGTTAATGCATTGTTAAAAAGCCTGATCCACTTTGATAAATCAAGTGCCAACCCTGTATATATACAAATTTCCCAACAACTCATCAATGCCATTCAGCGCAGTTATTTAGCAGGAGGCTCTTTATTGCCTGGAACTAGAATCTTTAGCCAATTAATAAATGTCCACCGAAACACAGCCGTCGCGGTATATGAGGAATTAGCTTCGCAAGGTTGGGTTGAAATAATTGCTAACAAAGGGACTTTTATAGCAGTTCCTGAACAAAGAACAGCTACAATAAAAGCGAGTTCGAACCGACTAGGAGACATTTATAATTTTGCAGAAACAACTGGGTTTCCCTTCCAGCCCTCTTTTCATTTATCATCTACACAAGAATTTTCAGAAGCGAAGTATGAACTAAATGATGGGCAACCCGATTTAAGGCTACATCCCATTCATGAATTTTCAAAATGGTATGGCACTTCCATGAAACGCAAATCATTGATTTCGAAATGGAATCAAAATAAAAAAACAAGCTATTCTGTATTTGAAAACCAGCTGTGTAATTATCTAAATGCTACAAGAGGACTTCACATAACGCCAAAAAACGTCATCAGTACAAGAAGTACAGAAATGAGTTTGTACATCATCTCGCAACTTTTAATTCGACCAAAAGATGTGGTTTTGGTTGGGGATTTGAGCAATTATGCTGCCAACATGATTTTTCAACAATCGGGTGCCATTATTAAAACAATCCCCATTGACGAACAAGGCTTAGATGTAGATTATATTAAAACCCATTTTGTAAAAGGCACCATTCGGACTGTTTATATTTGTGCCAATCGTGATTATCCTACCACTGTTTCATTAACAGTAGAACGTCGCCTAAAGCTGTTACAACTTGCAAAGGAATACCAGTTTGCCATTATAGAAGATGATTATGACTATGATTTTCAGTTTGAAGGCTTGGCTATGCTACCTATGGCCAGCTCAGATGCAAATGGAATGGTAATTTATTTGGGAAAGCTTGGACAATCTTTATTTCCGAGTTTTCAAACAGGATTTGTAGTAGCTCCAGAAAATTTAATTTCAGAAGCCAAGAACTATTTGCGAATGCTGGACCACCAAGGCGATTTAACACAAGAACAAATGCTATCCGAATTAATTTATGAAGGTGAAATTCATCGATTACTCAAAAAAAATATACTGGTCTATAAGCAAAGACGCGATTTTTTATACCAATGTCTTGAAGAAAATTTCAAAGACGCTATCCGTTTTAAAAAACCAACGGGTGGTCTTGCAATATGGTTACAGTTTAATACGGTAATTTCCTTGGTTCAACTTTCAGAACAGGCGCTACGCTACGATTTGTTTTTGCCCAAAACCATACTTTATCAAGACAAAAATACTTGCGCTATCCGTTTAGGCTTTGGCCATTTGAATGAAGAAGAAATAGAAATCGTAGTAAAAAAATTAAAACAGGCTTATGATTTGACCTTACAATAAAAAGGCACCTTACTATTGTTTATTTATTTTTAAAAATAATTTTGATTTGGCCTATTGTTTTTTTGCAACCACTTTTAATTCGAAATCAAATTACTTTGATAATAAAATACTTAAAAATTTACGAAAAGCTTTTCGTTTTATGACTTTATCAATGTTATGTTAAAAAACACTTAAAATTCATCTCTGAGGAATCTTACTATTGAATAGTTTTCTATTTTCGAACATTATGAAGCGAATTGCATCCTTATTCTTATTAGTATCGTTGTTTTACAATGTACTAGGATACTATTTACTGTTTGCCTTTCAAGAAGAGCAAGCATGGGTTTCTGCTATGGAAAAAACACCCCGTCTAGAATTTGAAGTAATAGAATTGAATGCCTCTTTGTACTCCTTTGTTGAAGACACCGATTTTGAGAACGTGAAAGAAAACATAATTATTGATAATAAAAGTTATCACATCTTCAAAAAAAGAATTCATAACAACATCCTTAGTTTATACTACCTACCCAATTCTCACCAAGATAATATAGGAAAAGATTTAAATGACATTGTAGATAATCAATTATTTAATAGTTCCTCTTCTAAAGAATCCCCAGTAAAGAAATTATTAAAATCAATTATTAAAGATTACTTACCCAACACAAGTTTAGCCCTTAACTATTCTCCAAGTTTAGATTTAGACTTGTGCGAATATACTACAGTTCCTAATCTAGCGATAAATGCAGGCTACTTGCATTCTCTTTATTCGCCTCCAAAATTTATTTAATATTTTATTTCTAGCAGCAGAACGATTTTGTAATTTGACACTATAGTGTAAAAACAATCGTGCCTTTTAATTAAATCAGCTTGATAAGGCACTATTATGCTTCTCAAATTATTAAACAAACCACTATTCTTTTTGTGATACTATGTCTTTTTTAATAAAAAAAATGACATATTTATTTGTATCAGACATTGTGATTTGCTTGTTTTCTATTTACAAAATCCTTTTACTGTTTTCCTTTGGTACTAGCTACCAAAGGGACAAACCTGCTTTTAATTTATAAAAAAATGAAAAATGAAAAAACAAAACTCATTCTATATCTATGTTATAGTACTAATTTCTACATTCTTACAAAATCAAACTAGTGTTGCACAGGGATGCGTTGCAATTAAAGGAAATGCAACAAGTTGTATGATGATACATCCTGACAGCACTAATGTTGCGGGCTGGCAATTATCCACTAGTGGCCGCTATTTTAGATCATTTAGGCATTTTTCTGGAACAGAAGAGAATAAACAAAGACTGATACAAAAAACAGAAGTTATAAATTACACTTCCGTTTTTAACCTTTCACTCACTAGAACCCTTAACAATAGATGGTCTATAATGATTGATATTCCTGTTTCAAATAATGTTCGGTCCTCTCTTTATGAACACGGTTTAGTAAATGGCGCCTATATAAAAAAAGAAAGACACTCTACGAGCTCCTTTGGAATAGGAGATATCAGATTTGCAGCTTACCGTTGGCTATTAGACCCTACAAAAAGCACAAAAGCAAACATACAATTAGGACTAGGGCTTAAATTACCAACAGGAGATTACAATTACAAAGATTACTCATATAACGTTGGTCCAAACGGAACGAAAGAATTACGCCCTGTAGATCAATCCATACAATTAGGCGATGGTGGAACTGGAATTACCTTTGAGTTAAATACATTTTACAATTTCATTGAGAACTTTGGAGTTTATGGTAACTTTTACTATTTAATAAACCCACGCGAGCAGAACGGAACGAGAACCTATAGAGAAACCTTATCCCCGAACTTAGCTAATGAAGCTATTATGAGTGTTCCAGATCAATATATGTTTAGAGCAGGATTTAATTATTCTTTCAGCCATATAAAAGGAGTATCACTTGCCGCTGGAACAAGAATAGAAGGCATACCGGTTTATGATCTAATAGGAGCTAGCGGTGATTTCCGTCGTCCTGGATACATTTGGTCAATAGAACCATCTGTTAATTACGACTATAAAAAAGTAACAGTGTTCGCATCAGTACCATTTGCAGTGGCAAGAAACCGCACACAAAGCGTTACTGACAAAGAGAACTCAGATATTCGTAGCACTCATGTGCAAGGCGACGCCGCATTTGCTGATTATACCATAAACGTAGGGGTATCAACTAGATTTTAAGAAGTACTAAGTTACTTTACGGCTGTACATAACTAAATAGAACTAGTCATTTAGGTCTATGCAATAACATAAAAACACTTTCAACCAGTAATACTATGACGAAGGCAATTCGCTAGCATTACACTTTCAATAAAAAAAACACTATGGAAATTACTTTTAACTCATTATATTTTTCGTTTAGCAAAAAAATGGAAAAACACAACGTAACTATCATGCGAATTGCGCTCGCAACCGTTTATATTTGGTTTGGCGCGTTAAAAGTTTTCGGGATGAGTCCCGCAGGAGAACTAGTAGAAGAAACCGTATTTTGGTTTAGACCAGAAATATTTGTCCCAATTCTGGGGATTTGCGAAGTAATTATTGGTATTGGTTTACTTATAAAACGGATCATTCCTTATGCGATTGTTCTACTATTACTGCATATGTGCGCAACCCTTTTACCTGTATTTATCTTAAAAACTATTTGCTTTGACTCGTTTCCGTATTGCCCAACCTTGGTTGGTCAATACATCATTAAAAACCTTGTTTTGATTGCAGGTGCACTTGTGATCGCAGGAAAACACAATGCCGAATATATGAAAGAATTAGACACAATAAAGTCTAATAAATAACAACATTAATTGTTTCTATATTTATAAAACAAAAAAGGCCTAACATCACTGTCAGGCCTTATTAATCTAATTTCAAATTATTCTAGTCAACTAGAACAATTACTTTATTGTCTTTCATTTCTAATGTTCCTGCAGATATACCTAAGGTATAATTCTCAGCATTTACTTTGGTAAACAATCCTAGGGTCTCTTTGTTAAACTGAAAAGTTGGCGCCGTAATACTGACAGTCCCTTTTTGAAGCAACGAAACAATCGGTGCGTGATTATTTAAAATTTGAAAACTACCATCAATACCAGGTACAGATATTGAAGTTATTTCTCCTTTGAATAATGAAGCCTCTGGTGATACTATTTCTAAAATCATTTTTTATTTATTTTAAATTCTAAATTTTAGATTTTAAATTAATTTATAATTCAAAATTCAATATTTAAAATAGATTAAGCCTCTGCCAACATTTTCTCTCCAGCCTCGATAGCTTCTTCAATAGTACCTTTTAAGTTAAATGCTGATTCCGGCAAGTGATCTAATTCACCATCAATAATCATATTAAACCCTTTGATAGTATCTTTGATATCAACTAATACACCTTTTAATCCTGTAAACTGCTCAGCTACGTGGAAAGGTTGAGATAAGAAACGTTGAACACGACGTGCTCTAGAAACTGCTAATTTATCTTCTTCAGATAATTCTTCCATACCTAGAATCGCAATAATATCTTGCAATTGTTTGTATTTTTGAAGAATCTCTTTTACTCTTTGTGCACAGTCATAATGCTCATCACCAAGAATTTGTGGTGTTAAGATACGAGAAGTTGAATCTAACGGATCAACCGCTGGATAAATACCTAGCTCAGCGATCTTACGAGACAATACAGTTGTTGCATCAAGGTGAGCAAACGTTGTTGCTGGTGCCGGGTCAGTTAAATCATCTGCAGGTACATAAACCGCTTGTACAGATGTAATAGAACCTTTGTTTGTAGATGTGATACGTTCTTGCATCGCTCCCATCTCTGTAGCTAATGTTGGTTGGTACCCTACTGCAGATGGCATACGACCTAAAAGTGCCGAAACCTCAGAACCTGCTTGTGTAAAACGAAAGATATTATCAACGAAGAATAATACATCTTTCCCTTGATCTGTTCCTGCTCCATCACGGAAGTATTCAGCAATAGATAATCCAGAAAGTGCTACACGAGCACGAGCTCCTGGTGGCTCATTCATTTGACCGAAAACGAAAGTAGCTTTAGACTCTCTCATTCCTGGCATATCTACTTTAGATAAATCCCATCCTCCATTTTCCATAGAGTGCATGAAATCGTCACCGTATTTTATAATTCCTGACTCTAACATCTCACGAAGTAAGTCATTCCCTTCACGTGTTCTTTCTCCTACTCCTGCGAATACTGAAAGTCCACCGTGCCCTTTTGCAATATTATTAATCAACTCTTGAATCAATACTGTTTTACCAACACCTGCTCCACCAAACAATCCAATTTTACCCCCTTTTGAGTAAGGCTCAATTAAATCGATTACTTTAATACCTGTGAATAAAACTTCAGAAGAAGTTGATAGATCTTCGAATTTTGGCGCTTGACGGTGAATTGACATTCCGTGCTCTCCTGTTTTAGGTAAATTACCTAAACCATCAATGGCATCTCCAATTACATTGAACAAACGTCCGTAAACATCCGCACCAATAGGCATCTGGATAGGAAAACCTGTCCCTACTACTTCATAACCTCTGCTCAAACCGTCTGTTGAGTCCATTGAGATAGTACGAACGGTGTTTTCACCAATGTGAGATTGTACCTCAAGTACCAATAGGGTACCATCTTTTTTTGTGATTTCTAATGAATCATAAATTTTGGGAAGTTCAACATCTTTACCGTTGAAAACTACATCAACTACTGGACCAATGATTTGCGCAACTTTTCCTATTACTTTTGACATTACTTATGTATTTATTAAATAGCTATTTAGGTTTATGAAATAGAAGCAACCGACTTTATCGATTAGCTGCTTTTTTCAAGTTGCAAATATAATTTTTTAAAATAAAAAATCAACACCTTTTTCTATAAAAACGATAAATAAATAAAGGATTATTTATTAGTACTAAATAAATTATGAAAATTGATTAAAAACAAAAAACCATTCGACTTTCGACGAATGGTTTTTTACTATAAAAAGATCTTTAATTTAAAGGGACTTTGGAAATAATATTCGATAATTACCTAAATCTACTGCTTTTAAATTAGAGCCATAGGTTGTATTAATAGCTTCAATGAATTTATTTGCAATAAGAGCATATCCTCTAGGAGTTGGATGAACTCCGTCGAGAGAGAAAGCGCCACCTGTCACATAAGCACTAGTAACCGTATAACCATTTGCGGTAATTCCTCCATTGCCTAACTTATCCATCACAACTTTAGTATCCACAAAAGCCAATCCTTTGTCAGCAGCAGCAGATTGAATAGTTATATTAAAAGCATCTGTAGCTACCTTGACCTGCAAAGCTTCATCTGCAGTTAAAACATGTCTATCTAATAATGGATAAGACACCCCTAATGTACTAAACGGCCCAAAAGGAGGAACGGTTACAGTAGTATTTGGATCTAAACCATTTACAGACTTACCAAGAACACCTTGGGAAGTTAGTAATATATAATCTTTACTTCCTGCCACATTACTTGCATGACGTGCTTGACTAAAGATATCTCCAATTAAACCCGCAAAAGTAGGTCCATAAGTCGATGTCAATGCCGCTTTGATTGCAGCAGACCTAGGCTCTAATGTTTCGTCAATAATTAATAATGGATTAGTTGATACAGCAGCCAAAGTTGCAAACCTTGGTTTTGTTTCGTTTAAACTAGCAAATAATCCATTTAAACTAGCAAATAATCCATTTAAAGTAGCCGCGTTGGCAGCATCTAATGGAATTGGATTCGTAGGTACCGTTGTAAAGAAAGGCAAAGTACTCACATAAGGAAGATTAGCCACGACTCCTTTTGCACCGTTGGCGGTTAGACCTGTAACTAACGCATTAAAAGCTCCCGCAAAAACAGCAGGATTTGTAATATCGTTAGATCCATAATTAGCGGGGTTAGTGTCAATAACCCGGTTAACCCCAATCCCCCCTGAAGTAGCATAAGTCAAAACATCATTGCCACCAATCCATAAGGAAAAAAACGTGGCACTTTGACTAACCCCATCAGCTGCAACAGTTGTTCCAGTACTTGATGCAAAACGGCCGAAATAAGGATTCAAAGCTGCATAACCCGGAGTTACCAAGTGAAAACTCTTAGCCCCAGGTATTCCCATATTATTGAAAGACCCAGTCAACTTAGTCGTTATTTCGGTCGTTGGAAGTCCCGAAACTGTTACAGGAGCTTTCCCATCAAAATAGAGTCTAGGACTTCCCGCCAAGTTGCCCATAAACAAGAACCCTCCAATATTATCTGCCATTAAGGGAGTCGTAAAAGCACCTCCTCCTACTAAAGCAAATTGCTGCGCCATAACATTAGGATAAGCACCTTCTTGCCCCTTAACAAACAAAGCACCATCACTATACCCAGCAGCAAAGGAATCTCCTAAAGCCACATATTTGGCGAAATTTGCTGAACCTGCCGTCAAAGGCAATCCGTCTGATGAATTAGACACTGTTATGACTTCATCATCATTATTACACGCTACAAAGGTTAGAGAAACCAATAAAAGCCATTTGAAATTTTTTATCATTACGTATGTTTTTTAAATTTTTTTTTATCTCAATATTACGGGTTGATTGTCCAAGAAGCAAAATACTGTTGCCCGATCAAACCAGCTCCTAACACTTGGCCATATTCCTTTCCTCCAATATTTGAGGCACCTAGTTTTAAAGTTGATTTAAGTTTTGGAAAATCGTAATTAACTTGCGCATCAATTACAGTAGCAGCAGCAATTAAACCGTCTACCATTGTAGATTGCCATAAATATTCATTATTATATCTTCCGCTTACGTTAAAACCAAAGTTTTTGAATAATTTTTCGTTTCCAAATGATGCTTTCACTCTATGTTTTGGCGTATTGAAACCAGCTTCAAAACTTGGATCCCTTGCTTGATCAAATTTGAATTCAGCATAGTTATAAGTAACACCCACTTCAAAATCCCTATACACTTTTCTGGAAAGACCAAGACCAAAACCAAGTGATTTAATCTCAACATCTGTATTAGTATATAATTGATACACTCTAAAGTCTCCTCCTTGCAGTGCCGCTAATGTTTGGAATCCCGGGTCAGCAGGATTTGGAGTAGCATTTGGAGCATCTTGTGTTGTACCGTAATAAGGTGCAATTACATTTAAGTTTCCGATAAAATCATTATAAATATTATAATATCCATTAATATCAACTGACACGCCTCTTATCAACGAACGGTAACCCAACTCAAATGCTTTAACTTGCTCCGGCTTTACGTAATCAACATTTGTTTTTCTTAGTAAGGCTGTATTTCCCGTTGCACTAAACTGACCTACAGATGTTGCAGTATAAGAATTATTATATGCATTTAAACCTGTCAATGTAACCGTATTTGACCCAAGTACTGCTTGACCAAAAGCAGAGATTGTACCACTTCCATCCACATCATTCCCTCTCACTTCTGAAAATCTAGTTAAGTTATCCGGAGCCGAACCGATTAAAACGGCGCTACCTACATTAAAACCAATGTATTGATCTTGTGTTGTTGGGTTTCTGAAACCAGTTTGAAACGACCCTCTAAAATTATGTCTTCTACTTTCTCCTCCAGAATACACTAGCGAAACTCTTGGCGAAATATTACCATCAAAATTCTGCGCTTTATCATAACGCATTGAGCCTGTAAATTTCAATCGGTCATCAATAAACTTTTTTGTTAATTGCGTATAAGCTCCGTATTCATTATAATTAATTGGACCATCCTTGTCCGTGTAAATTCTACCTTGAGAATTTAACTGGTATTCTCTAAAAGAACCACCTACTTGTATTTCGGCAAATTCAATAAGATCTTTAAAGTTATAGTTCGCATCTGAATGATATATTCTAGAATTATCAACTAATTTCGAACCTGTTAATACATCAGCCTCATTTGTTACTTTATTAAAAGCAGCATTGAAAGCAGCCGTTCCAGGAATTAATCTTCCTGTATCTGCAGTAGTTCTTGCAGCAATATGCGCATTTTCTGGTGTCTGACCAGCTAATGTAGCCTGCACAAATGCTCCTGCATATTGTCCAAACCAAGTTTTATCATCTTTCCAAACTCTGTTTATATTAATACCGGTAAAAAGCATATCATATGATTTCCCACCATCTTCATTAGTAGTATATCCTCTAATAAAAAAGTTTTTGCCTTTTATTTCTAATTTATGTTGTTGCATAAAAAAGTTGTTCAAATAATACCTATTCGCACCTTGATAAACAGCATTCCCAAAACCAAACTTACTCTGCCAAATAACTTCTACGTCATTTGCAAACGGCTTGTAATGTAGTGAGAAGTCTATTTTAGTATTGCTCGCCTTGTTATCCGTTAAACTAGTTTCATTATATCCAGTTCTACTCACATTTGTGCTAGGAAGTAAATTCACCGCTGAAGAAGGGATTAATCCAAGAGCCGCTAACGATGATCCAACCCCTTTTATGTTTGTAGAAACCTCGTCACCATACACATTTATACCGTCATAATTGATATGACTTCTATCTCTGCCAACATTCGTTTTATCATCATAATTCGTCGCAAACCAGTCTGTCCCTCTCATGTAGGTGAAATTAGCCTTAGCAGCCAATTTAGGACTGAAAGCGTGCGCCATTCTAATCCCATAATCTACATAGTCATTTGAACCTGCCGCTTTTTGGCTTGTCTGACCAAACTTTGCATAAGCAGTAATTCCCTGACTTGTGAAAGGACTTTTACTATTCATAAATAATATACCATTAAATGCATTCGCTCCGTATAAAGCTGAAGAGGCACCTGGCAAAAGCTCAACACTTTGAACATCAATTTCAGATATACCAATCAAATTTCCCAAAACAAAGTTTAACAATGGGGAAGAATTATCCATTCCGTCAACCAACTGCATAAAACGAGTATTAGCCACCGTTGCAAAACCACGGGTATTGATTGATTTGAAGGACAAACTGCTTGTATTCATTTGTACTTCTTTCAAGTTCTCTAAGCCGTCATAAAATGTAGCCGAAGCAGACTTTTTAATATCGGCGATTCCCATTCTTTCGATGGTAACAGGAGATTCCAAAACTCTCTCTGGGGTTCTAGAAGCAGACACCACAATCTCATTAAGTAAGGTTTGCTCCTCTTTAAGGACAACTCTAACGTTTTGGTTATTTGATGTAATACTTATTCTTTTTGAAATAAAACCTATACTTGTAACCTCGATCACATAAGGTGCTTTTACTGATGAAATTAAAGTAAACTTTCCATCATTGTCGGTAACTGTCCCTGTGGCTTCTCCAACAATTTTAATATTAGCACCAAAAATAGGCTGGTTGTCATTTTCGACAACGGTACCTGAAGTTGAATTTTGAGCAAAAGTGATGCTGCAAAAAAACAATGACAACAAAAGTAAATACATTCTCATTTGGTTGGATTTTATAGATTTATACAGCCAAAATACAATTAATTTTGATATTAATAAAAAAACGTTAAAAATAATTCGTTATTGTTAAGGTATTATTTAGATTTTAACACAATTACAGCAATTTAATTTTTGTATTTATCTTCGATAATATGTTAAAAAAATGAAATTTACTATGCGTACATACTAATTTTAAGATATATTTGAATTAATCGTAAAAATAATCGCTCAATATATATTTTTTAACAAAAAAAAAGCGAGATCAAAAATCTCGCTTTTTTTCTTAAATATTATTCAACTAATGATTTATTCGACCGTCACTGACTTCGCCAAATTTCTAGGCTGATCAACATTACAACCTCTCAAAACAGCAATATGATATGATAAAAGTTGTAATGGTATTGTTGTTATGAGTGGAGATAAAGCATCTGATGTTTCAGGTATTTCAATAACATAATCTGCCAATTCACGAACTTGCGTATCTCCTTTAGTAACTACTGCAATGATTCGCCCGCTTCTTGACTTAATCTCTTGAATATTACTCACTATCTTATCGTAATGCCCTTGTTTGGGAGCAATAACAACAACTGGCATTTGCTCATCGATAAGAGCTATCGGGCCATGTTTCATTTCAGCTGCGGGATAGCCCTCGGCATGAATATAAGATATCTCTTTTAGTTTTAAAGCACCTTCAAGGGCAACCGGAAAATTATAACCCCTACCCAAATACAGACAATTAGGTGCATCTCTAAAAGTTTCAGCAATTTCCTTAGCCTTTTCATTGGTTTCCAAAGCTTCTCTAACTTTCTCTGGAATTAATTCGAGTTCTTGCAAATACATATGGAAATCCGCTAACGATAAGCTTCCTTTTGCTCTTGCCAAACGAAGTGCAATCATCGTTAAAACGGTAATCTGTGTTGTAAAAGCCTTAGTAGAAGCTACGCCTATTTCAGGACCTGCATGGGTATAAGCGCCTGCATGTGTTTCTCTCGATATAGAGGAGCCTACAACGTTACAAACTCCAAATACGAAAGCTCCCTTTTCTTTAGCCAACTTAATGGCGGCCATCGTATCTGCTGTTTCACCAGATTGGGATATGGCAATAACTACGTCCTTACTATTAATTATTGGATTCCTATATCTAAATTCAGATGCGTATTCTACTTCAACCGAAATTCTAGCAAATTCTTCAAAAATATATTCAGCAACTAAACCTGCGTGCCATGAAGTACCACAAGCGACTATAATAATTCGATCCGCGTTTAGGAACTTTTCTAAATTATCCTCAACTCCAGACATTTGAATTAGGCCTTTGTTTGCATGAAGCCTTCCTCTGTAAGTGTCTTTAATAACACTTGGCTGCTCATATATCTCTTTCAACATAAAGTGATCGTAACCCCCTTTTTCAATCTGCTCCAAATTCATTTGAAGTTCTTGAATATATGGATCTACTGTCGAGTCGTCTTTAATTTTCCTTACTTTCATAGGCTTATGTAGCCTAATGTTTGCCATTTCACCATCTTCTAGATAGACCGCATTTGAGGTGTATTCGATAAAAGGAGAAGCATCTGAAGCGATAAAATACTCGCCTTCACCTATTCCAATTGCTAAAGGACTGCCTAAACGAGCAGCTACAATTTCATTAGGGTTTTTTTTATCAAAAACAGCAATTGCATATGCTCCCACCACTTGGTTAAGCGCAATTTGAACCGCCTTCCCTAACTTTATATTTTCTTTTTTCTGTATTTCTTCAATTAGGTTTACAAGAACCTCACTATCAGTATCAGAATGAAAAACATAACCCCTTTTTTTTAATTCTACTTTTAAAGGAGAATAGTTCTCAATAATACCGTTATGGATTATTACCAAATCGCCTGAATTAGAAAGATGGGGATGTGAGTTTACATCATTAGGAACGCCATGCGTTGCCCAACGCGTATGACCAATTCCTATCGTACCATTGGTAGAAATTTCTTTGGCAGCCCTCTCTTCAAGGTCTGCAACTTTACCCTTTGTCTTACTTAGCTTTATAGCCTCACCGTCATAAATCATGACTCCGGCACTATCGTAACCTCTATATTCAAGTCTTTTTAATCCTTTTATAACAATCGGGTAAGCCTCTCTGTAACCTATATATCCAACAATTCCACACATAGTATTCTCTTAATTAGGTTTAGTATAATAAATTTCCAATTTCAACCTTTTATCTTCAGGCACGGTCGACTTACTTCCGTATAGAATTGTCCCTAGCGGACTCATAACTGAAGCTCTCGGAGCCTGAGATATCAAAGATCCTGCTGTTCTTAATCGAGATGACGCCGTCGTATTTATATCCTCAGTAACAACAACACCCAACCTAACGTTAGTTGAATCAGCATTTTTAATAAGATTCCGTATTTGATTTGTAATTCTTATCTTATAAACTCCATTTGTGACATCTTCTTTATTTAAAAGACCCCCAAATACTATTTTCCCGTTTTTAGCATTAGTACCTGCAGTCGCGTCTACCGCATAGTCAAAAACCGGTCTGTTATTATTTAAATCATATAAGTAAATTCTGCTCGGCTCATCTGCACTTGCCATTGCACTTGCATCAACATGAAAAACAAGATTAGCCTCATTAATTAACCATCCATTATTCCTAATAGTTTCTAAATCATCCGCTACCCCGTTCTTGTCGGCGTCCGGACCAAAAAGTTCGATTATCGCCATAGCGCCTTCTCCTCCTTTTAGATAAAGCTTTTCATCGCCAAGCGTTGTGCTAATATTAGCAGAACTAGTAGCGTTAACATACGAGGTATTTGTATTGCTTTGTTCCAGCAAACTAACTGTATTACCAGTCAGATTAAGAACAATCGCTTTTTCAATTTTTGTATTGTCCGTAGATGAAGTATCCTCCTTGTATTTTATTGTAATTTTTCCCTTCTTGAAATCTAATTGCGCTAGTGCACTTGGACTACTTCCTGATTTTTCTACCTTAAAATACAAACCTCTAAAGTATTCTTTAAAAACCTCATTTGTAGATAATTTCCCTGCTGCAACACCATCAATTATTTTGGTTTTAAAGTAACTTGAATTAAGAGTCAATCGCATTCCAGGAGCTGTTCGGGTAACAACGTCCTTGCCATCCGTCGTAGTGGTTTCTTTATATTCAGCAGCACTGAAAGAAAACGAATCATTCTGTGAAGTATTACTGTCGTTATTTAAACGACTTCCTACTTTAGAACCATCAAAATCTGCGTTTTGATCCGTAAAATATTTTTGCGCTTCCTGAAAACCACCTGCAGGATCTAAATCTCTCATAAAATAACCTGACTCATACACGCTTAGTTTAATTTTAGCATCGGTGGCGCCATATATAGAATCTAATGCATATAGCTGATCCCCATTAGTTTCAGTAGATATTAATGTACTGAAATAGGGTATTGTTAAAATTACACTTTCGATTTCCGGGTTAATCCCTATCACAGGATTTGGAGAATTCAGTGACAATTGAGTTGCGAAATTTGCCGTTGTCGTACCGAAAGCAGGATTATCAAGTATCCCTAAAGAGTTTATTGCAAGATTATTTGATTGAATTGGACCAATTTTTTGATTATAAGCTAATACACTCGCTGTATATTTATCAAAATCAAAATGATTATCACCTATCAGTCCGTCTCCGATTGTATTAAAGTCTTTGTCACAGGAATATAAAAAGACAACACAGCTGACTATTAGAATTTTCTTAAAAAAAGAATTATTGTACATATTAGATAATAAAAGTTTAAATTACAGGACCTCGTTATTGTAAAAATTACTGTATGCTTCCGCAAAAGCATCTTTGGCGACGAAAGGTAAAAAAGGTTTTCCTGAAGACTCTATAAATTTTGTTAAACTTGGAGACAAGCTGTCTGTTGCAATAATAACAGAATCTGAATGCTGAATTGAAGTTTTTATAATACTTTCATAATCAGGTGTTTTTAAGTCGGCTATAGCTTCAACAGGGATTCCGTCTAGTACTATTTTATTCATCATTTCGGGATCTAAAGTACCCTCAAACGATTGACTGTAAACAGAAGTAACAATCTTAGTATCTGAAAACAAAGCTTCATTTTTATAATAATGTTTCATGTAGATAGGCAACATCGCCGCCATCCAACCATGAACATGTATGATGTCAGGCACCCAGTTCAATTTCTTAACGGTTTCTACAACTCCCTTTGCAAAGAAAATGGCGCGCTCGTCGTTATCAGGATACATCACTCCTTCTTCATCTGCAAATGTGGCTTTCCTTTTGAAATATTCATCATTATCAATAAAGTAAACTTGTATTCTTTCTTTTGGTATAGACGCCACTTTTATTATCAGCGGCATATCTAGGTCATTTACTACTAAATTCATTCCCGAAAGTCTAATTACTTCATGTAATTGATGTCTTCTCTCATTTATGTTTCCATATCTAGGCATAAAAATTCTAATCTGTCCACCTTGATCATTAACCATCTTCGGCACATCGTAAGACATTAAAGAAACCTCATTTTCAGCCAAATAAGGCACCACTTCAGATGATACATATAATATCCTCTTATCTTTCATATTGTAATTTGATTAATTTATTGGTAATAAAAACCAGGCAAAATTACAAAAATTTATGCAGTTATTAACTAATATATTATGTTTGCATTTAATTTTAATAATACGACCATGCATATTTTCAATGGAAAAGAAGCTTTAATAGACTTTTTGAAATCTATTAAGTCTACAAATTCCACCACTGGTTTTGTTCCCACTATGGGGGCATTACATCAAGGGCACTTGTCGTTGATGCAACAATCATTGGCAGAGAACGATAATACCGTGGTTAGTATTTTTGTAAATCCCACTCAATTCAATAATCCTGAAGACTTATCAAAATACCCAAGGACGTTGGAATCCGATATCGCCAAAATATCAGGTTTAAGTTCTAAAATAATTTTGTATGCCCCGTCTACTGAAGACGTATATGAGGGAAAAATCTTGTCACAGGAATTTGATTTTGACGGATTAGAAAATCAAATGGAAGGAAAATTCAGACCTGGCCATTTTAATGGAGTTGGAACCATAGTAAAAAGGTTGTTTGAAATTGTAAGCCCAACAAATGCTTATTTTGGAGAGAAAGATTTCCAACAATTGCAGATCGTAAAAAAAATGGTCGAAAAAAACAACTTGGATGTTACCGTAAAAGGATGTGCTATATTTAGGGAAACAAACGGTCTTGCCATGAGTTCGAGAAATGAACGCCTATCAGAGCAAAAAAGAGCCGAGGCCGCAATAATTTACAAAACCTTAAATGGCGCAAAAGAAAAATTCAAAACGAATAGCGCCGTGGCAGTAACGCAATGGGTTGAAAAAACATTAAAAGAAACCACTTCCTTTGACCTAGAGTACTTTCAAATCGCTGACGAAACCGCATTATTACCTTGCCTTAGAAAAGATAAAACCAAAAAATACCGTGCCTTTATAGCGGTTCTTGCCGATAATATTCGATTGATTGACACCATTTCATTAAATTAATTTACTTTTGTATCATGCAAATTCAAGTATTAAAATCAAAGATCCATCGGGTAAAAGTTACCGGAGCTGATCTAAATTATATTGGTAGTATTACCATCGACGAAACATTATTGGAGGCTTCAAATATCATTGAAGGGGAAAAAGTTTCAATCGTGAATATCAACAACGGCGAGCGCTTTGAAACCTATGCCATAAAAGGAGAGAAAAACTCTGGTGAAATAACACTTAATGGCCCTGCAGCCAGAAAAGTACAAAAAGAGGATATTATTATTATCATTTCTTATGCTACTTTGGATTTTGAAGAAGCCAAAACCTTCAAACCTTGGATTATTTTTCCAAATGAAAAAGACAATTCTTTAACATAATTTAAATTAGTTCGGAAATAAATGTAATTTTAACATTACAAAAGACAATAGCCCTCCTACCTATTGTCTTTTTTTATTCTAATTCAAACAAAAATAATTACACTAGCTATGGCCAAAGTAAAAACCTCCTTTTTTTGTCAAAATTGTGGTGCGCAATATGCAAAATGGCAGGGACAATGTAATTCCTGTAAAGAATGGAATACCATTGCCGAAGAAATTATCCAAAAAGAAGAAAAGACAGCCTGGAAAAGCGAATCTTCCTCGAAAAGCAAAGCCCCAAAGCCATTAAAAATTAACGAAATAGATTCTACTCAAGAAATCCGAATGGACACTACTGATGCAGAACTAAACCGAGTTCTAGGAGGCGGTATTGTTCCTGGATCGCTAACCCTTTTAGGAGGAGAACCTGGAATAGGGAAAAGCACCCTTTTACTTCAAATATCCTTAAAATTACCATACAAAACTTTATATGTTTCCGGCGAAGAAAGCCAAAAACAAATCAAAATGAGAGCAGAAAGAATCACCTCTATCAGTGACAACTGCTACATACTTACCGAAACAAAAACCCAAAACATATTCAAACAAATTGAAGCGATTGAGCCCGAAATCGTCATCATAGATTCGATCCAAACTCTTCATACCGATTATATCGAATCGACCGCTGGTAGCATCTCCCAAATTCGTGAAACCACAGCAGAACTGATCAAATTTGCCAAAGAAACCAATATCCCGGTTATTCTTATTGGTCATATTACCAAGGATGGTAATATAGCCGGCCCAAAAATTTTAGAGCACATGGTTGATACTGTTTTACAATTTGAGGGGGATAGAAACCACGTTTACCGTATTTTGCGTTCTCTAAAAAATCGCTTTGGTTCTACCGCTGAAATAGGAATTTACGAAATGTTAGGAAGCGGCTTACGCGAAGTTTCAAACCCTTCTGAGATATTAATTTCACATAAAGATGAAGAGTTATCTGGAACCGCCATTGCATCTACTCTAGAAGGAATGCGCCCATTAATGATAGAAATACAATCGCTGGTAAGCACTGCAGTATATGGAACACCTCAACGCAGCACAACGGGTTACAATGCAAAGAGACTAAACATGATATTGGCCGTTCTGGAAAAAAGAGCTGGTTTTAGGCTTGGCGCCAAAGACGTATTTCTAAACATAACCGGAGGTATAAGTGTTGATGATCCCGCCATTGACTTGGCCGTCGTTGCAGCCATTTTATCTTCTAATGAAGACATTCCTGTAAATAAAGGTTTTTGCTTTGCTGGAGAAGTTGGTTTGTCAGGAGAAATTCGTCCCGTAAACCGGGTCGATCAACGCATTCAGGAAGCCGAAAAACTGGGCTTTTCGACCATTTTTGTATCGAAATATAATAAAATTGCCTTGAAAAATACTGGCATAAAAATCCAATTGGTTACAAAAATTGAAGATGTGGCTAGAATGTTATTTGAATAAACTCTGTTTAAAACACTACTAAAGAGACCTTCCATTTATCTAATCTTTTAAAAAATATATAACTCTGATTACCAGACATTAGTAGGTTAATTATAATTGCTTTGTCATTTTTTTTTGTAACTTTATGTAGTGAGTATTATACTTCTATAATAAAGAAAGCTAAAATGAAAACCTCTGACAAAACAATGGTTCTTTTTTATCAACAAATCGGCAAAGTATTTTACAGCATTGCCGCTGTAGACAAAACAGTTCGCCCTGAAGAAGTTAAAGAATTAAAGAAAGTATTACAAAAAGAGTGGTTACCCCTTGAAAACAGTGTTGATAGCTTTGGATCTGATTCAGCATACCAAATAGAGATTGTATTTGACTGGTTAGTGGAAAACGAATGGAATATAGATCAAATAATACCCGATTTAAAAACATTCAGAATAGTACATAGCAGTTTGTTTACAGACCAAGTAAACGCAATGATTTTGAAAACTGCCAAAGCAATTGCAGACTCCTTTGCAGGCAAAAACAAATCCGAACATGTTTTAATAAGCCAGCTCAATGCAGTTTTAGAAAAGCAATATTAGAATAAAACTCACAGCATAATTACTTAATGAAATCTAAAATTGTCCACTGTAATTTAAAAATAAGAAAAGATGAAAAAGCAAACAGGTATTTGGATTGACTCAACAAAAGCAATCATCGTAAGTCTTGAAGACGGTAAAGAAGCAGTAACAGAAATACAATCTGATCTTGAGAATCGTGTGTATCATGATAAAGAAGGAGACAAAGGAAGTTTCTTTGCTGGACAGCATATTGACTCTCAAAAATCATTTGATGAACGTAAAAAGCACCAAATAAACAGCTATTTAAAAGATGTTATCTCGACAGTTAATGGAGCTGACGAACTTTATATTTTTGGACCAGCAGACACAAAAACCAAATTAGAAAAAAAAATAAATGCTGAGAAATCGACTATTGCCAGCAAACCTAAATCTATTGAAACAGCTGATAGCATGACTTCAAACCAGATTGTGGCAAAAGTCAAACAGTTCTATAATCAAAAATAATAATTTTCCGTTGAGGAGATCAACCTCTTGTTATAACAATTGCCGCAAAAACTACAGCAAAAAATGTTGTGGTTTTTTTTTATATTCCTAATAAATAATTTATTCAAATTAGGAGCTTATCAAAACTTTTAATAGTTTACATCCCTAAAAGGTCTTCATTTGCACAATCTAAAAAAAGCTGGTCCAGATAAATCATTTTTTGAATAGAAGCTTTTAACGATATATTTATATGTTTTTACAAATCAAAAACTAACCGACACTGCAATTCATGAAAACCAGAAAACAAAAAACAATTATTTTGCTGAGTGTGCTTACGGCAATCTTTCTGGTTTTATCTATAGCTTTCTTTGCCTTTAGAAATTTTCTTTTGCAGCAAGCCATCACAAAAGTTTCAACCAAAATGGAACAAGAATACAGCAGTCGACTCTCTGTAAGAGAAGCTACTTTTGAAGGTTTATCAGGAGTAAAGCTAATCGAAATAACATTAGTTCCAGAACATGCCGACACCCTATTTAGAATTAAAAAAATCAAAACCAGTGTCAGTTTCTGGCATTTATTTCTTGGTGAAGTGCAACTAGGCAGTTTAGAAATTCAAAACGGTCTCGTACAACTAATTCAAAAAGGCAAAGTAAAAAACTTTGCAGCATTTCTAAAAAAAGAAAACAAGGAACCTACAAATAAGGATAAGAAAGATTATGCCGCTTTTGCTTACAGAATCATTTCCAAAGCACTCAATCTGGTCCCTACGGACATGCGAATAGAAAATTTGACATTCAAACTAGATGACAATGGTAAAAAAGCAATCATCGCCATAAAAAAATTAACCATTTTTGACGAGCAACTGGAGACATCCATAAACGTACAAACCAATACTTTTTCGCAGCGCTGGAAAATAAAGGGGTTTGCAGATCCCAGAAATCAAAAAGCAGATATCCGCTTATTCAATATTGACACGGGCGCCATTAAAATGCCTTATTTTGACGAACGGTACAATCTGAAATCAAGTTTTGATTCCATTCGATTAAAGATCGAAAATATTGACAAAAGCGGTGATGAATTGCATATTGACGGCCTTACATCTATCACAAATCTCAGGTTCAATCATCCAAAAATAGCCAGCAAAGATGTACTAATAAAGAACGCCCAATTTGACTTTCGATTGCTACTGGGTTCCGACTTTATTTCCATAGACAGTAGCTCAACCGCTCAGTTTAATGCTGTGAAATTTCATCCTTATGTAGCTTACGATACGGAATCAGATACAATTTACAAACTCAAAGTCAACATCCCAAAGATGAAAGCCCAAGATTTCATCTCGTCTCTTCCAGAGGGTCTCTTTACCCATTTTAAAGGAATGGAAGCCGAAGGTACTTTTGATTATAACTTAAATTTTAAATTCAATAAAAACAAACCCGAACAACTCGCTTTCGACAGTACTTTAAAAAAAGAAAACTTAAAAATTACAAAATACGGCGAAGCAAATCTTAACAAACTCAACGGAGAATTTATCTACAGAGCAATAATAAATGACGTATTACAACGACCTGTATTAGTAGGAACTGCTAATCCTAATTACACAGCTATTGATCAAATTTCCCCCTATTTAAAAAAATGCGTCCTGACCACAGAAGACCCTTCTTTCTTTTCACATCAAGGTTTTATCAATGAAGCCTTCAAACAGTCGATCGTAAAAAACATAAAAACTAAAAAATTCTCTAGGGGCGCGAGTACCATTAGTATGCAATTAGTAAAAAATGTGTTTCTTACCCGAGAAAAAACAGTTTCCCGAAAACTAGAGGAAATCCTCTTGGTTTACATTTTAGAAAACAACAGAATAGTAAGCAAAGAACGCATGCTGGAAGTTTATTTTAATATTATCGAATGGGGACCTAATGTATATGGAATAGGAGAAGCCAGTCATTTTTATTTCCAAAAAAGTCCTTCAGAATTAACGCTAAACGAATGTTTGTATCTTGCCCGAATTATTCCCAGTCCGAGAAAATTCATGTATCAGTTCAATGACCAAGGGAAACTTAGAGATTTTGCCATAAAACAGGAAAGTTTTTTAACGAATATCATGATCCGAAGAGGACTTTTGAATATTGATGATACGATCTATAAATCACAGCCGATGAATATTACTGGGGCTGCTAAATCACTTATTAGATTCCGAGTTCAGGATTCTACTACTGTTGATAGCTTAGCGATGCCTCCTGAATTTGCGTTTTAATGTCTTCGCAGAATGAATGTCCGGAGTCCGTGATAGTCTTAATATTTGAATAGAAAAAAGCCCACAAAAAGCTTTTCTTTTGTGGGCTTTTTTAAAAAATTTGCTCGTCTTGCTATTACAAATCAGGGAGCAGGATCTGGAATTAAAGCCTGAACTTCATTAATTGCTTGCAATACATCCTCAGCTAAAGTGACCTTGATGGGAACATTACCCGTGTATTATCACGGAATTAAAAGCCATATAAACCTAGTATTTATAAGAGAAGTAATGATTT